>NZ_JALXBJ010000037.1:0-7962 GCF_026991495.1 Thermococcus sp.
TTTTCTTCGCCGGAAACGCCCTCCTCATCGGAATAGGGCTAACCGGGAGAAGGCACTCGGAATCCCTCGCTCAACTCACCGGCTACTCCGATTACCTCCTCTTCGCAGTCCTCGGCTTCATGGTTCTGGGCTTTGGGTTGACCTTTCTCAGCGGGTTCGTCTGGAGCGTGGTTGACGAGCTCTACGCTGGAACCCTTGAGTACTCCCTCGCCTCGCCGATGAGGAGGATAACCTTCTTCCTCGGAAACGTCCTCGTAAGGCTGGCCCTCAACGGCCTCTTCCTCCTGATATACGTCCCCCTCTTCGTCCTCCTCTTCAACCTGAGAATAGAAGCGGTTCCCTTCCTCAAAGGACTTGCCGTTCTCCTCCTTGGAACGCCGGGGATGGTTGGCCTCGGCTTAGCGGCAGCTGGTGTTGTCCTCTACCTCCGCGACCCGGGGCCCTTCATAAGCATCCTTGAGATGCTCGTCTTTGCCCTCAGCGGGGCGATGTATCCGCTCTCAATCCTACCAAGACCTCTCCAGTGGCTGGCAAAGGCCCTTCCCTACGCCCCGACGACCGAGACTTTGAGAAAGGTAGTCGTCTCGGGTTTCTCCGGGGCGGTTTCAGGCATAGCTTACCTAACGGTAATCTCTCTGGCCTACGCCTTGCTCGGCTACCTAACCTACAAATGGAGTGAAAAACAGGCGAGAAAAATTGGGCTTAAGAGCTACTAAAGCCCTAGGTTAAGGCTCAGCTTCGGCATCTTCCACTCGTCGAGGATCGAGCGAAGCTCCTCGTTTTTGACCTTTGAGTAAAGCTCGTCGAAGCGGGCCTTTGCATCCTCGTCACCGGCCTTCCAGCGGGCTAGCTCGCCGATAGCCTTGAAGAAGTAGGCCGTGTCGTCCTCGAAGAGGTCGGCAAAGGCATCCATGTTCTTCGCGATTACCTCGTAGGAACCCTCGTTGAAGAGCCCCTCGATGAAGTCAACGAGCGTGTCAAAGACGAGGCCGAAGACGTCGTCGCTAACGTTTATCGCCTTCAGTAGGGCATCGCGAAGGGCTTTGAAGGCTTTGCCGTATTCTTCCCTTCCGGCCCATATCTCGGCCTCTATCAGCTTCGCGTTTATCTCCACCTCGTCGTCCCTCGGGTTCCTCAGGACTTCCCTTATGAGCGCTTCCGCGGCCTCGTAGTCGCCAAGCTCGTACTTGAAGTGCGCCAAATCAAGGAGGCTTATCATGCGGTTCTTCTCGTCTTTGAGCCTCTCAAATATCTCCCTCGCGCGCTCCATCAGCTCTATCGCCTTCTCCGTCTCCCCAACGTCATCGTAGTTGACCGCGAGGTTCGCCAAGGTCAGCGCTATCTCCTTTTCGTTCCTTAGCACCTCTTCCTCGTGCTCAAGGAGCTTTTGGTAGACCTCAATCGCCTTGTCCGGCTTTCCGAAGTGCTCGTATGCATCCGCTAAGTAGTAGAGCGCCGTCGCGTACTCCTCAGGGTCGTCCTTCTTGAGCTCGACGAGTCTCTTATAGAGGTCTATTCCCCCCTCAACGTCATCGAGGTGAGCGTAGACGTGCCCTATCTCATGTGCCAGCTCATAGGGGTCTTCGCACTCAATCACAACGTCCTTGAGCCTCTCAAGCTCCCTTCTAAGCTCCTCCTCGTCTTCGATGGACTCGATATAATCATCAAAGAGCTCGAGCAACTTCTCGCAGTCTTTCTCCGCTAAGGCCTTCTCCCACTCGGCCTTTACGTCAGTCATCTTAACCACCGGGGCTGATTTGGAAAAGCGGTTAAAAAGCTATGGTCAGTGGTCTGAGTTATTCCCAGCGAGACGGCCACAACAAGACCCGGAGGTATCTAAAAACATCGACGGGTATCATAAGGCTCAAGGGGATGTAGGCATTTTATTTGTTGAGGTGTTTTTTCCAGAATTTTCCAGGTAACAAGGAAACGCCGAGTACTATGAGGAGGATTGAGAGTGAGATTAAACTTTGCCCTGCTATCATCTCCCACACCGCCAGCATTCCGAGTAAGAAAACGGAGATAACACCCGGATAGGAGCTTATTTTTAACATCCTTGGAATGTATCCTTTACCGTAGGGAACCCCCAGTACCTCCAAAACCGCCCCGAAGAGTATAAAGGTCTCTACTGTAGTGTCGAGTGTTTTCACAACATCCAGCCCAGTGTACGCCTCCACTGCGACCGCGGATAACCCAAGGAGGAACGTGAAGCTCATTATAAGAAGTACAGACCTCCTCCTGAACTCCGGTACCCTCCGAGGATTCAATGGTTTTTTGGAAAGTTCCATCATCACTCTGGTAACTACCTCACCGAGGGGAATCATGCTTGACAGTGCGGCAAAAAAGAACGCCGAATACAGGAAGTAAAGAACGGTCATCATGCCAATGGCCTCAAGGGTTTTTGGCAGTGTTGATATAACTACCTCCCTCCCCTGGATGCCCCCACTCGCTGATATCGACATGGCCATTATCATTATCACTGCACTGAGGAGCCCTGAAAGAGTGTCGAGAATGACTCCTACAGTAGCTACTTTGAATGGGCTGAGCTTCTCTGATAAAAAGCTCCCCAAAATGAGGTAGAATCCCATTCCAATCCCCACAGAATAGGCTGCCCGTTTGGCCGTATCCACGAGCATATTTGCGCTCACTCCCTTCCATGAGAGCGCCTGAAGTAGCTGATCTTTGAACACTGACGTCATTCCCATTGCCCCAATTCGGGAGTAAAGGATCCAGCCCGCCACAAGAAGGGCGGCAAAGACCATAGCCAAGGAAACTATCATCGCATCCATTATATGGTTCCCGCCCCCACTAAGGGTGAGGGTAAGCACTGCAAAGAACAGCAGCAACGCTATAACACTCCATCCACTGGAGGGAAACAACTCATCAGGAGCCAGTTTTTTCAGGAACCATCCACTGACAATTGGGTAATACAACAACAGGAGTACGTCAAAGAGGAAAAAAGATATTGCAGGCCCCAAAGTGTCGAACTCCCTGTTGTAGAACTCTACCAACTCATATCTCCTGTTTTTTGTGCTTACCATTGCGGTCGAGATTAAGGGCACCATAACGGCTATCATAAAAAGATAGGAGAGCAATCCACCCAGTCCGTACTCCATGAGAAGAGCCGGGAACTTCCAGAAGTTTGAAACGCCTATCATATAAGCGGCCACCACAAGGGAGATATACCAGAATCCGCTCCGGTTAAACATGATAATGTTCCCTCCCGTCTTCATTTATCGTATCCTTTGTGTTATAAACCCATCGCTGTAGAATACCAGATTAAAATGTAGCGTCTTCCATGAAGTCACTGTCACAACATCACCGGATGGCTTCCCAAACTCGATCTTAATGTTAAAATAATGCATACAGAAGTAGAAGAATAAAGTTGTAGAACCATTTCAGCGGCTGCCTTATAAAATTGCTCAGAAAAGCCCAATCGTTCTTTTAGCATCTTGCATCCGCGCTTGATATCTTCCCTTGACTCGAAAGTTATATGGAAAAACTCACCCTAACCAAAAATTTTATAAATAGTCCAAAGGAAGGATAATGCGGAACCTCAATTGCCCCCGATGCCCGTCAGTCCACAAAAAAACGGAGGGGGTGAGGGAGATGGCACAGCTCGCAGGTCAGCCTGTTGTGATTTTGCCGGAGGGAACCCAGAGGTACGTTGGAAAGGACGCGCAGAGGCTCAACATCCTTGCGGCCAGGATCATAGCCGAAACCGTCAGAACAACCCTCGGGCCGAAGGGAATGGACAAAATGCTCGTCGACAGCCTCGGGGACATAGTCATCACCAACGATGGAGCCACCATTCTCGACGAGATGGACATCCAGCACCCTGCAGCTAAAATGATGGTTGAGGTTGCCAAGACCCAGGACAAGGAAGCCGGTGACGGTACTACTACTGCCGTTGTCATCGCCGGAGAACTCCTCAGGAAGGCTGAAGAACTACTCGACCAAAACATCCACCCGAGCGTTATAGTCAAGGGCTACACCCTCGCCGCCGAAAAAGCCCAGGAGATACTCGATGGTATCGCCAAGGAAGTTGACGTCGAGGACGTTGAGACCCTCAAGAAGGCCGCTGTTACAGCCATCACCGGTAAGGCCGCCGAGGAGGAGCGCGAGTACTTAGCGGAGATAGCGGTCGAGGCCGTCAGACAGGTGGCCGAGAAGGTCGGAGGCGGCTATAAAGTTGACCTCGACAACATCAAGTTCGAGAAGAAGGAGGGAGGAAGCGTCAGGGACACCCAGCTCATCCGCGGCGTCGTCATCGACAAGGAGGTAGTCCACCCGGGAATGCCGAAGCGCGTTGAGAACGCTAAGATAGCCCTCATAAACGAGGCCCTCGAGGTCAAGGAGACTGAGACCGACGCCGAGATAAGGATCACCAGCCCGGATCAGCTTCAGGCGTTCCTCGAGCAGGAGGAGCGCATGCTGAAGGAGATGGTTGACAAGATTAAGGAGGTTGGCGCGAGCGTCGTCTTCGTCCAGAAGGGTATCGACGACCTTGCCCAGCACTACCTTGCAAAGTACGGCATAATGGCGGTCAGGAGGGTTAAGAAGAGCGACATGGAGAAGCTCGCGAAAGCCACTGGCGCGAAGATCGTCACCAACGTTAAGGATCTCACGAGTGAGGATCTCGGTGAGGCCGAGCTTGTCGAGCAGAGGAAAGTAGCTGGAGAGAACATGATCTTCGTTGAAGGCTGCAGGAACCCGAAGGCGGTAACGATACTCATTCGCGGTGGGACGGAGCATGTGGTTGACGAGGTCGAGCGCGCTCTCGAAGACGCCGTCAAAGTAACCAAGGACATCATCGAGGACGGCAAGATCGTCGCTGCTGGCGGTGCCCCGGAGATCGAGCTGGCCATTAAGCTCGACGAGTACGCCAAGGCGGTTGGCGGCAAGGAAGCCCTGGCTATAGAGAACTTCGCCGAGGCATTGAAGATTATTCCGAGGACTCTCGCGGAGAACGCCGGTTTAGATCCCATAGAGACCCTCGTGAAGGTCATAGCGGCGCACAAGGAGAAGGGTCCGAGTGTTGGGGTTGACGTTTTCGAGGGCGAGCCTGCCGACATGCTTGAGCGCGGTGTTATTGCCCCGGTTAGGGTCGTGAAGCAGGCCATTAAGAGCGCCAGCGAGGCAGCGATAATGATCCTCCGCATAGACGACGTCATAGCGGCAAGCAAGCTCGAGAAGGAGAAGGAAGGCGGAAAGGGAGGCAGTGAAGAGTTCAGCAGCGACCTCGACTGAAGTTCTAACTTTTTAGCCTTTCAACCTATCTATTCTTCCGCTGTCTGTCCTTGCCCGATGCCCCAGTCTTTCTCGAAGGCAGATGGCCTTTTAAGACGCCAACGTTGCCGTGGATGCTCTCTTCGAGGGAAACCCGAAAGAAGAAGGTTAGCACTGGATTTTTCCAAAATTGCGGGAGGTAACCAGTGTACATCCTGAGGATTTTTATAATCGAAGGCTCGGTGTGGGAATTGATTATCACACACTGCTGAGCTTAATCGAGGAATTTAACGTAAAGGACGAGAACGAATTGCTCAACCTCGCTGTTTACGTCTCTGAAAATGTTCATCCTCGTGCAGTCGATGCCTATTACTTTTTTATTCTGAAAGCCTCGCCCTTCACGACGGGGGGAAGTTAGATAGCGACCGCCATGCTCACGGCCAGTGCTCTCGTTTCAAACGACAGGCTCATGGTCAAAAACAGTATAAGAAGCTGGCATTGAGGCGTTTTATCTCCTTGAGGAGTTTGATAAGCTAAGGGAAAGATTGGATGGCATTTGACAATTTCTTAATCTCCTCCTCCAGTCTCTTCAACTTTCCTTTAAACCTCCTCACCTGGGCGTTGGCAATGCCAACGATCCTCTCGATGTAATATCCATCCACCCAGAGCTCTCCGTTCTCTCCCAAAGGGACGTCCATCCTCTCCGTCGAGCGTATCTCAACGAGGAGCTTTTTGTGGCTGATGCTCTTGACGTTGGAGTACTTGAAGCCGAGGCCTACCGCGAGGTTGAGCAACTTTACCGCATCTTCCATCGTCCTCGCGGCGACGTGGAGGATCGGGCTCCTCACGAGAAACCAGAGCTGGCCAGAGTTGTGTCTTCCAACGGCCTCAAGAACTTCCTCAACAGCAACTTCCCTGTGCCACTTGCCGAGCCAGACCGAGTTCACCTTATCGCCGAAGTGGGGCATCTCCATTACCGAGATCCTGCCCGAACAGGAGGAGGTGGTAAAGTAGTTGTCGAGGGCGTTGATCTTCTCAAGGAGGGGGATTATATCGTGATCAACCTTATCTTCGGCCAGAGCCTTTCTGAGGCCTTCCATTGCCCTTGCCCTCTGCTCATTGAAGTTCTTTGTGTAGAGGAACATGGTAGTGGGTCTGTATTTGATATTTAAACTTTAACGCTCGAGAAGAATCAGCTTAAGTTCTGAGACCTCCGTGATGGCCAGGAAGTCTGAATCATACGTTATCACTTCCTCATCCCGGTTGATACAAACAGAGGCAATAGAAGATCCGCAAAACCCTGAGGCTTACCCCGCTTTAGAAGTTTCTCTTGCAACTGATGGGCAGTATGTAGTCATCGAGGGTAGGAAATAAAACCCTACCCTTAAACAGGGAATAACTAACCACCCGAGGAAACTCGACAAAGCTGACCTCCTCCCCGCTCTGAAGGGCGAAGGTTCCAATGAACTAACCCCTCGCTAAGGGCGGGGAGGTTTGAGGGGTTTCATTCAAACCCAACTCAAAGCGGGTCTTCGACCCCTCTGGCCCGGTCTTAGGCCAATTACCCCTCCTCTGAGCGTAAAACCCGCTCAGACTCGGGGTTATCGTTTTTGCCACCTTCTTCAAGATATTGAAAGCACCAACCAAGTCAGCATTAAACACAAGCCCCGTCACGGGACACTTAAACAAACCACGAACAAAACGAGCCCCCTCGTGGGGCTTCCCGCAAACGGGACAAGTTTTCGAAGTGAAAGCCTCATCAACGACTTCAACGAGGATACCATACTCTCCCGCAACTTCCCTGAGTCGCTGAATCACCGTGTTAAACCGCCACACGTGGGAGAGGAGAAAATTCTGCCTCGCTCCCTTATCAGAGTTTCTACTGATGCCCTTGGGATAACCAACGACAATCCTTGAAACTCCGAGGTGATACAGCCTTTCAACAGTTTGTCTCACGGCAGTGTTAATGTAGTGCTTCGCCTGAAGCTTAGCTTTTTGGTGGAGGGCTTTGAGTTTTCTACTGTTCTTTGCTCCACTCTTGTTGAGTTGGGACTGATAGTCAGCGATAACCTTCCTAAAGTAGAAGTCAATGGCTTTCAACGGTCTTCCATTGACGAGAAAGCTTTCCCCATTCTCGACGTAAACGGCCATTAAATTGTTCACTCCCAAGTCTATGCCCGCTGAAAGGTCGCCCAATGGTTTTCTCGGGACTTTGACCCACTCGCCGTTGATTAGCTTCTCCTCCACCGTGATGCTAATGTGGGCATGCCATGTTCTTTTGATTGGGTCGTAGGTGAGTTCTAATCTCCCCTGCTTGCCCTTCAAGTGTATTCTGCCTTTAAATTGGACTTCAAGACGTTTGAATTTCCCAAGGCCCTTGAGGATTAACTTGTTACCCTCAATCTTGTACTGGTCGTTTCTGAGGATGATTAATGGTTTTCTCTTCCCATCGTCCTTCAAATAGTTTGGCGGTTTTGGTTTGAAGTCTTCTGGCAGTTCTCCGTTTCTTTTGCTCCTTAAGAGGGAGAAGAAGCTCCGCCAAGCTTCGGCGTTCTTCCTGCAAATTTGTTGAACGGTTGCGGAACCGATTTCCTTCTTGAACTCCTCGTAAACAATCTTTTCAGTCTTGTTAAAGTCCACGATTTGTTCTTTGAAGAATTGTTGTCGTCTTAGATAGTTTACTCGGTTCCAAGCTTTAGCTCCAGTATCGGCTAACTCGAAGAGGGTTTTCTC
>NZ_JALXBJ010000037.1:7972-21108 GCF_026991495.1 Thermococcus sp.
TTTGTTTCATTTCAAAGTATGGTATTGTCTTTGGGTTTTAAAATGGTTTGCTTTCTCGCTTGATGGCTTTTGGGTGGTTTATTGCATCCCCGCCCCAAAGGGCAAGGCTTTCAAAAGAAAAAAAGTAAAAGTTGGGAAGAGTGTATAAAAAGGTTACTCCTTCAATGCCTCAGGGATGGCTTTATCCCACTGCTCCCTCGCGAGTTCGCCGGTGTACTTGAACTTCTCGACCTTCTTCTCGGCTTTCTTTCTGCGCTCCTGGTGCTCCCTGAGGAACTTCTGAACCCTTTCAATCAGCTCGCGCTTGCACTGCCCGCAGAGCAGCTCTCCGCTCTTGCACGCGTGGTAGCGTTCCATCAGTTTTTCGTCGTCCGGCTCAAAGAATATCTCGAACCACTTGAAGACGATGCACTTCTCTGGCTTGCCGCCTTTTTCCCTCTGCTCCTTCGCCGTGGCCCTCCCTCCGGTCAGTGCAAACTTCCATATCTTCCTTCCGGCTTCCTCCGGGTCGTCGGTTAGGTAAACGGCCGTTTCCGGTTTGCTCGCGCTCATCTTGCCCTCAAGGCCCGTGAGCGGTGGGACGAACTTCGAGTGAAGGGCGGCGGTTTTGTAGTAGCCGAGGCTCTCTGCAAAGTCCCTCTGTAAGCGCCAGTAGGGGTCCTGATCTATAGCGGCTGGAATCAGACAGCGCTTCTTCTCGAAGAAGGTGGGAGCGGCCTGTATTGCCGGGTAGAAAATCATCCCAATCTTGCTCTGCTCGTTGAAGCCGAAAACCGCTTTGGCCATCGAGAAGTTTATCTTCTTCGCTATGGGAAGGGCCATCTCGTATATCTTCGTGAACTCGCTGTTCTGGAAGATGAAGGTCTTATCGGGATCGAAGCCAACGGCTATGATGTCGAGGATGTTCTGATACGCCCAGTATTTGGTGTCCTCAAAGCTCAGCTTCTCCTTGAAGAGGAACTTCTCGTCGTCGGTTATCTGGATGTATAGGTTAACCCCGAACTTCTCCTGGAGCCATTTGGTGGCGAAGAACGGGATGATGTGGCCTATGTGCATCGGCCCGCTCGGGCCCCTGCCCGTGTAGAGGAAAAAGCCCTTTCCGCTCTCGTAGTCGGCAAGGATTTTGTCGTAGTCCCTGTGGGAGAAGAAAAAGCGCCTCCTGAAGAATATCGGGAGCTCGCTTTTAGTCAGCCTTGCCGTCCTCTCAAGGAGGTCGTCTGTGAGTGGGGTTGTCCCGAACTGCTCTATGAGCTTGTCGTAGTCGACCATACCCTCTACGTCCCATGGCGTAACCTTAAACTCGTCCATTTGAGGCACCTCCAGTGGAAACGAAACTCCTGACTAAGGCGGTCGAGAAGAGGGGCTCAGGAGCGCCAAAAGCGACCACCCTGCATGGGGGGAAGAAGGAAGTGGAGGATTTAAAGTTTTTGCCTTCTTCAGTTCGGGGCAAGGGATAAAAGGCCTCCGGGGAAGGAAAAGCCATGCCGGGCAGGGAATCCGAGGGGACGCTGACGGCTTTCATAGTTCTCCTGCTCCTAAGCCTTGAGCCCGTGGTTATAAAGGCAAATCCCGTCAGTCCCTTCGCCTTCGCTTCAACAGCTTCCCTCTTCGCCTCCTGTTTACTCTGGAAAGCCCTGTTCGCAACGGGAAAAGCGAACGAAATCAGGGAAAAGCCATGGGAGCTTGGGAAGACTTTTCTCACCGGGCTCTTCGCCACCGCCGTGGCATATTCCCTCTTCACCTACGGAACGAGGCTCAGCACGGCCATAAACTCAGCGATACTGACCCGCTTTGAGGTCTTCTACTCCTTCCTCATCGGATGGCTCTTCCTGAGGGAGCGGATAACCCCCAAAGGTGCTTTCTCCGCTCTCGCCCTCGTCTCCGGCGTCTTTCTCGTCGTCACCGGCGGAAGGGGAATAACCGTCAGGGAGGGCGATCTCCTGCTCCTCCTAACCCCACTCTTCTGGCAGATCGGCCACGCTATAGCCAAGGGGACAGCCTACTCCCCGCTGACAATAGCAACCCTTAGGAACACCTTTGGCGGTCTTTTGCTCCTCATTCCTGTCTTAAAGACCGGCTTCGCCTTCACGCCCTTAGCTTTAGCGGAGGGCGTCATAATAGCCCTTACACAGTCGCTCTGGTATTACTCGATAGCGAGGATAAACCTCTCGAAAGCCACTGCGGTTTTAACTCCCTCCCCGGTTCTGTCAGTTGTAGTCTCGATGGTCATCCTCGGTGAGAGGGCCACCGCCTACCACGTAGCGGGCCTCACCCTCATAATAGCCGGAACCCTTTTGGTGGCCCTTGAGAAGAGCGGGAGGAGGTGATGGCATGAAGTTAGTAATCCTTGGCTCGGGCTCCTACAGCGGGACGCCAAAACCGCTCTGCAGCTGCGAGAACTGCTCAAGGGCAAGGATTAACCCCCTCCTCAGAAGGACGAGGTTCTCGCTCTATTTTGAGAAAACGCTCGTTGACCCGAGTCCAGACTTACACTACCACCTTGAGAGGCTCAACGGGAAGGTCGAGAGGGTCTTCATAACCCACGCCCACTTCGACCACATAGCGGGCTTCCCCGAGCTTCAGGTTTTCAGGGAGCTCGATGTCTATTCCCACGGGCAGGGGGTTGAGACGGCAAAGCGTTTGGCTTCGCTCTTCCTCGGCGGTGCTTCGCCGGAGAGAAGGGCCTGGAGATACCACGAGATTCCCTTCAACGAGTGGATCGAGGTAAAAAATATGTCCGTCTTCCACTTCAGGACGGTTCACCAGCCCATAGAGAACGCCGGCGGCTTTGTTTTCGATGTTAAGGGGAAGAGGATAGCGGTGACCGGCGACACAGGGCCGGAGATACTGGATGACAAAGAGGCAGTTAAGGCAATGGAAGGAGCCGAGTTGCTCATAGCTGAGATGACCCACAGGGAGGCGATACCAAAGGCCCACCTCGGGGTTAAGGAGGCAATAGAGCTGGCCAAGAAAGTAGGGGCAAGCTACACACTCTTCGCCCACATAAGTCACAGCAACCACACCCACGAGGTTTTGGAAAAGAAGATACGGGAGGCGGGAATAAGGGGGGAAGTCGCGAGGGACTTCACGTGGGTTGAGGTTTGAGGATGAGGAGAGGATTCAAGCTCGTGGAGGAGACAATAAAGCCGAAATTCTTAAAAACTATAATCGCGTTTATATAATCATGCTTAGAAAATTTGTCAACAGGCTGGAAGAGCTCGACATCCTCGAAAAGCTCTGGGATCGGGAGGGTTTAACCCTGGTTCTTGTGTACGGGAGAAGAAGGGTCGGAAAGACCAGGCTACTTGAGGAGTTTTCTAAGGACAAAGGGAGGATATTCGTAATATTCGAGGACAAACCAAGGGGGTACAACTTCAAGCTCCTCTCAAAGAAAGTGTCCGACTTCTTGGGGTTTAACGTTGAGGTTAATGACTTCCCCTCCCTCTTCGCCCTTCTCAAGGGGATTACCAGAGGAAGGGTGCTTCTAATTCTGGACGAGTTCTCGTATCTTATCAAAAAAGAAGCCGGAATTCTGAGCGAGCTTTCCAGGGCGATTGAGGAGAACAGAGATTTGAACGCACTAGTGATTGTTTCGGGTTCGTACGTTTCCCTCCTTGAGAGGGAGTTCTTCAGCTATGCGAGTCCCATCTACGGGAGAAGCGACGCCAGCATCAAGGTAGCCCCCCTTCAGTTCAAGCACATGGTGGAGTGGTTCGGCTCAAAGAAGATTGAGGATCTGGTGAAAATCTACTCGGTAACAAATGGAACACCGAAATACCTTGAGTTTTTCAGCGGGGGGAACGTCGAGGAGGAGATAAAGGCCAACTTCTTCAACTCCTCCGCCTTCCTCTTCAGGGAAGCCAAGGCCCTGCTGAGCGAGGAACTGAGGGAGCTCTCAACTTACTTGGCGATTCTCGAAGCGATAGCGAGGGGGAACACGAGGGTCACCCAGATAGCGAACTTCTGCTACATGAAGGAGAACCAGGTGGTTCCCTACCTCAGGGTTCTCGGCGAGCTCGGCATAGTCAGAAAGGTCACTCCCCTCTTCGGGAAGAGGGGGATTTACGAGATAGCGGACAACTACTTCCTCTTCTGGTCAAGATTTGTGAACCCCTACTACGAGGAAATTGAGGGGAACTTTGTGGGCGCCGCCATCGAAGACTTCGAGAGAAACTTCAACGCTTTCCTCGGAAAGCCCTTCAAGGGAATCGCGAGGGAGTTTCTGATGGAGGCAAATCAAAAGAACCTTTTACCCTTCCACTTCACCAGAATTGGAAGGTGGTGGCGTAAGAACGAGGAGATTGACCTTCTTACCTTGAACGAGAGGGAAAAGAGGGCCCTTTTCGTTGAGGTGAAGTGGAGGGAGCTGAGTGAGAAAGATGCAAAAAGGATTCTAAGCCGTCTCAGGAAAAAGGCCGAACTTATAGGCCTCAAGGACTACGAAAAGCACTTCGGAATAGTCGCGAAGAGGATAGAAGGGAAGGAGAACCTGGGGCTGGCTTTCGATTTGGGGGATTTTGAAAGAGTGTTCTCCAAAATAAAGAAGTAAAGCTCAGCAGAGAGGAAATTGAAGATTAGTGGTAAGGACAACGTTTTCTTTGACCTGCAGTTCTATGGTATAGAAAAAAATCGCCACGTTCGATGATGACTTCAAAAGGGTAGCGGGACTTCAGATATTGAGGAAATGAAGAAGAAAGAATCTCAAATCCTCCCGTTCTCCCCCAGCCACTCGCCGTATTTAACGAGGGCGTAGACAGCGTCAACTCCATCCTCGACGGTCTCGTAAACTGGAATTCCCTTGAGCTCGATGTTCCTGGCCATCTTGTGCGGGTAATCTCCACCTGGGGCCACAAACACTATCGGCTTGCCGTAGGCCTTCATCTTCGCAATGGCTTCAACGATGTCCTCGTCGAGGGCCGGACTCTGGAAGAGCGCTATAACGACGAGAACGTCAACGTTCTCGTCCTCCAAAGCGTAGCGCATAGCCACCTCGTACCTGCTCGACGGGGCGTCGCCGATTACGTCAATCGGGTTCCTATAGCTCATGTGCTCCGGGAGCTTTCCTGCCTCGATGTCCTGCTTAAACTTCTCAAGGGTCTCCCCGCTCAGCTCGGCCAGCTTCATTCCGCGCTCAAGCAGGCCGTCGCTCATCATGACGCCGGCGCCACCTCCGTTGGTAACTATAGCCACTCGGTCACCCTTGGCCGGCCTCTGCATGGCCAAAGCCTTGGCGTAGTTGAAGAGCTGTCTCATGCTTTTGGCCTCTAAAACGCCCGCCTGCTCGAAGACCGCCTGGTAAATCCTGTAGGCGCCTGCAAGCGAGCCCGTGTGAGAAGCTGCCGCCTTAGCTCCTGCCTCCGTCCTGCCACTCTTGAGTATAACGACCGGCTTTTTGAGGGTGACCTCTTTGGCGGTGTTGAAGAACTTCCTTCCGTCCTTAACGCCCTCGATGTAGCCCGTTATGACACCGGTCTTGGGGTCGTCGCCGAGGTAGGCCATGAAGTCGCTCTCGTCGAGGTCGGCCATGTTGCCGAGGCTGATGAACTTGCTCATGCCTATCTTTTCCCTTGCCGCCCAGTCGAGGATTGCCGCGCCAAAGGCACCGCTCTGGCTCATGAAGGCAACCTTTCCAAAGGGCGGCCTGGCCTGTCTCTCAGGAGGATTGAAGTTGCAGTCGAAGCCGTTCTCAAGGTTGGTAACTCCCAAACAGTTCGGGCCGACAACTTTGATCCCCCACTTCTTGGCCCTTCTGACGAGCTCTTCCTCAAGGTCGACCCTTCCGGCCTCCTTAAAGCCCGCGCTTATGACAACGGCGCCTTTAACGCCCTTCTCGCCGCATTCGTCTATGACATTCGGCACGAACTTCGCTGGAACCGCTATAACTGCAACGTCAACCTCGTCGGGAACCTCCCTTATGCTCCTGTAAACCTTGAACCTCCTCCCGTTGACCTCTATCTCACCGCCCTTGACGTTGACGGCGTAGACCTTTCCGCCGAAGCGGAGCGTTATGGAGCGCATTATTGCGTTCCCGATCTTCCCCGGAACGTGGGATGCCCCTATGACAGCGACGCTCCTCGGGTAGAACAGGAAGTCGAGGTTCGGTCTTTCCATCCTACCACCTCCGAAGCTTTTTCGGGAAGGCCTATTTAAGCGTTCCCGGTGGACTTTTTATCCGGGACTTCATTAACCGGGCGATCCTTTACATATATAAACCTTTGTGAGAGAGAAAAGGTTAAATGCTGATGAACGTTAAAAATTCCATTGGAACGTTAAAATGAGGTGGGGACATATGACCAAGGTTAAGGTGATTACTGATCCGGAGGTAATAAAACTAATGCTTGAGGACACGAGGAGGAAGATATTAGCCCTCCTGCGTAACAGGGAGATGACGATATCTCAGCTGAGCGAGATACTCGGAAAGACCCCGCAGACGATATACCACCACATTGAGAAGCTCAAGGAGGCCGGCCTCGTCGAGGTCAAGAGGACCGAGATGAAGGGCAACCTCGTTGAGAAGTACTACGGTAGAACAGCGGATGCCTTCTACATAAACCTCTACCTCGGCGATGAGGAGCTCCGCTACTTCGCCCGCTCCCGCCTGAAGACGAAGCTTGAGATATTCAAGGCTCTGGGATACGAGTTCGATGGGGAGGAGCTGCTCAACATCATGGACAGGCTCCTTGAGAAGGAGCACGAGTACAAGACGGAGATATCGAGGGAGATAGAGGCCAACGAGGAGAAGCTGAAGGACTTTTCAGATGAGGACATAATCCACGCGATAGAGTGGCTCGCGATGGCCAAGATGGGCAGGGACGATGAGTCCATCTCCCTCGTCCGCAGGCTGGGGGAGGTACTCGGGATAGAGCGGTGAGACTTATGGGAAGGGGAATAAGGCTCTTGGTTCTCGACGTTTTGAAGCCCCATCAGCCGATAGTGACCGAGTTAGCCCTCGGGCTCAGCGAGCTGGAAAGGGTCGAGGGGGTAAACATAACCCTCGTCGAGATCGACAAGGAGACCGAGAACGTTAAGATAACGATAGTTGGGGACAACTTAGACTACGAGGAGATAGTCAGAACTATAGAGGAGTTCGGCGGCGTCGTCCACAGCATAGACATGGTCGCCGCTGGGAGGAAGATCGTTGAGGAAGAGGAGACCCCGCAGGATAAGCTGGAGGAGTGAGTTTTGAAGGAGGTTATAATAATAACCGACCCCTCCAAGGTGAGGGTTCTCTCAGACGACACCAGGTTTAAAATCCTTCAACTGCTCAGGGAGCGGCCCATGAGTGTGAACGAGCTAAGCGAGGCAATAGGGAAGGACAGGAGCACTATATACAGGCATATTAAGAACCTTGAGGTCGCCGGGCTTGTCGAGGAGCT
This sequence comes from Thermococcus sp., assembly GCF_026991495.1. Taxonomy (GTDB): domain Archaea; phylum Methanobacteriota_B; class Thermococci; order Thermococcales; family Thermococcaceae; genus Thermococcus. The sequence continues at coordinate 15,349 of NZ_JALXBJ010000037.1, forward strand.
GGAAAGCGTTGGAGGGGAGAGGATATACGCGAGAACGGCGAGGATGTTCCTCATAAAAGTAGGCCCGGATGAGAGCATCGAGCGGTTCAGAAGGGCGTACATTCACGTTGAAGCCGAGAAGCTCGTTCGCATACTGGAAAAGAGCGGTTACACCGTTGAAGACAGGGCGGCCATGATAAAGCTCGCTGAGGAGGTTCTTGATTTCATAGAGGTCTCGTCCCAGCCCATCCTCAAAAGGGTTTCCGAGGCCGAAGTTGAGCTGACCGAGATAGAGCTCTTCCACCTCCTCAACATGCTCGTTTTCCTCCAGAGCTGCAACCTCTGTGAAAAGTCCCGCCTTGCCAAGAAGCTTCTGCACTTTGAATGAGGCCTCTCCCGTAGTTTTCCTTTAAGCCTACCCCCATGTTACAGTTTCTTTTCATTCTATAATGTCATGTTAAGTCCGCTGATGATCACTAATGGCAAAGCTTAAATATTCACCCACGGTGATACTAATATGCAGGGGTGTACATAATGAGGGGTGCAGTGCTCGCTGTAGTGTTAGTGGCCCTATGTCTGTTCGTTCCCTACGCGGGGGCGGCGAAGTACCTCAACCTCGACGACGGCGGAGTGGTAATGCAGGCCTTCTACTGGGATGTCCCAAGCGGTGGAATCTGGTGGGACACAATACGGGAGAAGATACCCGAGTGGTACGACGCCGGGATCTCGGCCATATGGATCCCGCCACCGGAGAAGGGAGCCAGCGGAGGCTACTCGATGGGCTATGACCCCTACGACTTCTTCGACCTCGGCGAGTACTACCAGAAGGGAACAGTCGAGACCCGCTTCGGATCAAAGCAGGAGCTTGTGAGGATGATAAACACGGCCCATTCCTACGGGATAAAGGTCATAGCGGACATCGTCATAAACCACCGCTCCGGTGGCGATCAGGAGTGGAACCCCTTCACCAACAGCTACACGTGGACCGACTTCTCGAAGGTCGCCTCGGGCAAGTACACCGCCAACTACCTCGACTTCCATCCAAACGAGGTCAAGTGCTGCGATGAGGGGACTTTCGGCGACTTCCCGGACATAGCCCACGAGAAGAGCTGGGACCAGCACTGGCTCTGGGCGAGCGACGAGAGCTACGCGGCCTACCTGAGGAGCATAGGGGTTGACGCGTGGCGCTTCGACTACGTCAAGGGCTATGGAGCTTGGGTCGTCAAGGACTGGCTCGACTGGTGGGGAGGCTGGGCCGTCGGCGAGTACTGGGACACCGACGTTGACAAGCTCATTACCTGGGCCGATGACAGCGGGGCAAAGGTCTTCGACTTCCCCCTCTACTACAAGATGGACGAGGCCTTCGACAACAACGACATCCCTGCCCTCGTTTCCGCCCTCCAGAACGGTGGAACGGTCGTTTCCCGCGATCCCTTCAAGGCGGTAACCTTCGTCGCCAACCACGATACTGACATAATCTGGAACAAGTATCCTGCCTACGCCTTCATCCTCACCTACGAGGGCCAGCCGGTCATCTTCTACCGCGACTTTGAGGACTGGCTCAACAAGGACAAGCTTATAAACCTAATCTGGATACACGACCACCTCGCCGGCGGGAGCACGAAGATCCTCTACTACGACAGCGACGAGCTCATCTTCGAGAGAACCGGCGATTCGAGCAGACCTGGGCTGATCACCTACATAAACCTCGGCGACGGCTGGGCCGAGAGGTGGGTCAACGTCGGTCCTAAGTTCGCCGGCCAGACCATCCACGAGTACACGGGCAACCTCGGCGGCTGGGCGGACAGGTACGTCCAGTACGACGGCTGGGTCAAGCTCACGGCTCCACCCTACGATCCCGCCAACGGTTATTACGGCTATTCTGTCTGGAGCTACGCAGGGGTCGGGTGACCCCTGCCTATCTTCCATTATTCTTTCCCCTTCTTCAGGCCAAGCTCCTTTTCAGCTCCCCCAGTCCGACCCGGAACAACAGGGGTTTTCAGGGGGAAAGGCTATTGTAATGGAGTGCACAGCAGAGAAAACAACTACCCTCTTCCTTCCAGAGAGCAGTGTTTCGTATTCCCTTGACCGGGCATACAGGTACACTAGAGCTGAAGAGAGACCCTGATGAAAGAAAGAAGGGACTTTGTGTAAACCCTTTGCTTCCAATGTAACCTCATGAGAGTTCCAAGACTAGCTTGGTTATTTACTAACATAAACATAGATTTATTAAAGTTTTATTTCAGATAGAAAAATTTAAAAGTTATTAGAGTTAAAATATTAACTGCTAGTGGCTTTGAAGGAGGTGAAATTGTTGAAGTGGAAAAAACCAATAGTACTCGTATCACTCCTGCTCCTTCTTGTGAGTCTTGGAGTGTACATCAAAGCCTCCCCGATAGGAGGCGTTAAAATCGACGTTGTAGATGCAAACGGGAAGGCAATCACGGACTATGGAACGGTTCATTACTCCGTTTGGACTTTCGATGAAAACGGGAGCTTTGAAGTTTTAAAACGGGGGGTTCTTAAAAGAGGATTGTTCTTCTCAGGAAACACGATAAAACTCTCAAAAGCTGAAACGGAAAAGCTTAGAAAAATAGCCCAAAAAATGGATTCCAAAACGGCCTTCATTGGCATCGACCTGTGGGTCGTTAGGGAGGGAAAGCTCTACACCCTTCCCCCCGCGAGCCTTGAACTCGACGTCTCTGAAGGCGGCCTTTTCGCGGCCAAGTTCTCCCTTCATCTAGACTTCAGGGATGCGGTGGTTACTGAGATCACAACACCAGAAAAAGAGTCCAGCCAGGGAAATCCCGGAGGAAAGGGCTCACAAAGAGAAGAACCGGAGTTTCTTGTACCGATCATTCCCAGAGAGTACAAGTGGGTGACCATTGCTGAGAACTCCTACTCAGACGTCAAGATCCCGGTTTTAATCATTAGAAACATGGCATGGTCCGACGTTACCGGAACCCTCCAGATTGGAACTTCTCAAAGCGATTATATAGGGCCAGAGGTAACCGTGGCCTTCGGGAAGCTTATATCCAAGAAAACCACTTTTGATCCAAGCTCAATAAAGCTAAAAGCCCTTGGGAGGTCCTTTACAAACTGGTACAGAGGGGGCAGCATACTGACCGTTCCGAAGGAGAAGATCTGGGGTTACGTGTGGATTAAAGGAAAGATACACTACATCTACCAGCAGGAGTACGTTTGTGGGATCGGAGCTGAACCTGGTCTCCCTGGCTGCGAACCAACCGGAAACGAAAGGTACATAGCAAAGATCGACGAGTTCTCGATCTCGGGTAAGTACGGCAAGGTTTTAAATATAGAATCCGGAGCCACACTTGAACGTCCTCCGTACCTCCCACCCTTTGATACCCTCGAGCAGTCTCCAGCACTCGAAGGGCCCGTAGGGAGGGATGTGTACCTCGAGAACTTCTTTGAGGAGATTTACCATGGAACCGATGGCTACTCCTTTGGGATTGGTGTTCCGGTTGGTGCCCTCATTAACGTTCTAACCGGCCACTCCCTGCCCCCCTGGTTCGATACTCTTGTGGTAGGTTTCAGTGCCAAAGGGGAGTCCCATTATGCCATAATGGGAGAAGTTCGTAACAACGGCCCAACGGGGTTAGTAAGGTTCATAGGCTACAAATCCAGTTACAAAATGTCGATACCCCTGAAAAAAAGCTGGTGGGAGTTTTGGAAATCCGATCACGTCGACACCAACGTCCCCGTAGGATTTTTCATTGATGTTCGGTGACTTCTTTCCTTATCCCTGAGCAGTTCCACGGTAGTTTCTAGTGGAGTTTTCTTTGAAGTAGCCGATACCGATGAGAGGTTCTGCCACTGGCGGCCCAAAAATAGAATGTAGTCGGTAGATCAGAACTCCCCCACCCACTTCACGGCCTTTGGAACCTTTTTAGCGACCTCTAAAGCTGTGAAGTTCTCGCCAAGCTCTTCCTTTGTTATATCCCCGGCAAGACCGTTCAGGAACGCTCCAACTGATGCTGCCCTCAGCGGATTGTTTCCGAGCGCTAAAAGGGCCCCTACGAGGCCCGCCAAAACATCCCCTGTTCCTCCGGTGGTCATTCCCCTGTTCCCGGTTTTGTTGTACCTCCAGGTTCTTCCGTCGCTTATGATGTCGTAAGGGCCTTTCAGGAGTATTACACCACCTGTTTTCCCCGCTTTCTCCATCACGAGTTTCGCTTTCTCCGTGAGTGAGCCCTCAGGCTTCGCTCCAAAGAGGGCCCTGAACTCGCCGGCGTGGGGAGTTAGGACGAAGGTCTTGCCATTGAGAACGCTCAAATCTTCGGCCACCGCTTTTAATCCGTCGGCGTCTATGACGAGAGGTTTCTCGCAGCGCTTCACGAACTCCCTTACGAAGGCTTTGGTTTCTTCTCTGAGGCCTAGCCCTGGGCCAATAACCACAGCATCAATCCTCTTGGCGAGTTCAAGTAATGGGGCAACGTGCTCCCGGGTGAAGTTCCTCCCCTCGACCGGGCGGAGGATTAAGTCCGGGTCGCTTATTCTCCTCGCGGAATACTCCGGCATCGCGAGGTAAACGAGGTCCACCAGATAAGAAGCGGCTTTGGAAGCCAAGTAAGGTGCCCCGAAGTAGTCCTCGCTCCCGCCGATCACGAGCAACCTGCCGTTCTGCCCCTTGTGCTGGCCTTTCTTCCTCAGCGCGAACTTCGCGTCGCCGGGCCCGACGAGGTGGTAGAGCTCCTCCGGGTAGCCTATCTTGACCACAACGCGCTCAAAACCATCATACTCCTCCTTGTCCCACTGGAACGTCACCGCGAAGTCCGCTTTAACGCGGATTTTCGAGGGGTAGCCGCTCGGCAGGTCAACGCTGACTACCTTCGCTTTTCCCGCGTACTCGTTTATCCTCTCGATGGCAGAGCGTATGGGTTCACGCGGCTCGCCTTTGGTGCCGGCCCCGAGGAGGGCGTCAACGATAACGTCAAACCCGGAGAGGTCAAGCGACCTTACGTAGGAGGAGTCCTTTAGGGTTCGAATTTCCACAAAATCCAGCCTTTTGAGGAGCTCCCAGTTGTGTTTAGCTTCTTCGCTCCTTATCTTCGCTTCCTCTCCGACGAGGAAAACTGTAACATCGTTCTCGAAGCTGAGGTGTCTCGCGGCAACAAAGCCGTCGCCGCCGTTGTTGCCGGTGCCGGAGAAGACTGCAATTTTGAGGCCTTTGCCGAAGCGTTCTTCTATCGTCCGCGCAACGCCAGAGCCGGCGTTCTCCATGAGCTGGAGCGGGGAGATGCCGAGCCACTTCGCGTTGATGTCCCAGATGTAGACGTCTTCAATGCGCATGGGGGTCACCGATTGAAGTCTCTGCCCGTGTGGCTAAAAGGCTAACCCAAGGACAAAACATTTAAAGGCCAATGTGACCATGATGGTGGGTGATTTAATGACGCGCATTTGGGGGATACTATTAACATTCCTGTTGATGGGTATGGCGTACCCGCTGGCTCAGTCATCGCCGGCGGAGAAGGGGACTTTAGCCTTTGTGATAAAAGCCGGCACCCCGTTAAGCGACGACGAGTTGGGTGATCTGCAGGCACTCCTCAGCGAGAGGCTTGAGAGTTCGGGCTTTAAGGTTCTCTCCATTGAGAAAAACGGAACGGCCTCAATGGTGTTGACCGTGGCAAATGCCACGCGGGACGACGTGGGCTACATTAAGGAGCTGATAGAGAGTCAGGGTGTTCTTTACATGGAGTTCAACGGGGTGATCTTTGCGACTGGAGCGGAGGTGAGCGTCCCCTCCGGACAGTGGGGGCT
>NZ_JALXBJ010000038.1 GCF_026991495.1 Thermococcus sp.
TTCGCGTTTCCTGTTGAGGTCTATTCTCCGAAAGTCAAGCTGAGAATCCAGCATCCCAAAAAAGTGTACTTCGTTGACAGTTCATTTCTAACATTCCTCAGCATAAAGTTCAGCGAGAACTTTGGAAGGCTCATGGAGAACACGGTATTCATCGAACTCCTCAGAAGGGGAAAAGAGGTGAACTACGCCACAGGAGATAGCTGGGGGGTTGACTTTGTCCTGCCAGATGAGGAGACACTGATCCAGGTTAGCTACGACGTTTCAAATCCCGAAACGATGGAACGTGAGCTGAAGGCCCTGAAAAAGGCAAAGAGGCTCTTCCGCTGGGAAAAGGCGGTGCTGATAACTTGGGACACGGAGAAAAAAGTTGATGGAATTGAAATCGTCCCGCTGTGGAGGTTTCTCCTTGAGGGTTGTTGAAACGCCGGTTCCCATCGAAGAGCTCGAAGAAATCCGCGAGAGGAAGAGAATAGTGGTTGAGTTAGTTCTCCTCAAAAAGATCGAGAGGAACGGCATACCCCTCAACCGGGTTCTGATACGGGGAAATCCAAGAGAGATAGAGCGCTTCATGGAGTTCCTGAGGCGTTCGAGGGCTGGGGGATAGCTATTCTATGACAACCCTTCCGTGGTCTATCCTGAAGCGGTAGCCGCCCTCCTTAGGTTTGAAGTCCGGGAGTGGGGACTTCCTTATGAGCATCTTCTCTTTGGGGGACTCCGCTGATGAGCAGAACTCTATCACGTACTGGCTGTAGAGGGCAACCCATGAGATGAGGCCCTCTGAGGAGAGCCCTTTGTTCATCAGGAAGATGTTGACCGGCCTTTTCCTGCTCTCACTGACCCTCGCCTTCTCCTTGAGGGCGATGAGGTTCTGGAACATCTTCACGAAGGCCTCCTCGCCAAATAGGAAGGCCAGGCCGTCTATCGTAAAGTCAATGCCGATCGGCCTCCTCCCCCTTATTTTTTCCTCCAGCAGCTTCCTGTAGAGGGCCGTGTACTTGGGCAGGAAGGTCGAGGTGTCCATGCTGGTGTCAACGTAGACGAAATCGAGGGAATAGCTGACGTGGTAGAGCGAGGAGAAGACGTCAACTATCGCGAGGTTTCCGGCCTTTCCCTCCCCCTCTAAATCGAAGTTTATCAGGTTGAGCTCCATCTTCAGCGGCGTGTAGGGCATCACGGAGTTGATGATGACGCCGAAGTCCCCCTCTTCAATCCTGTTCCTCAGGATCTCAAAGGCAAGCGTCCAGCCGTTGGAGTATGTATCGTAGATTATGAGCAGGTTGCTGTCCTTGAGGAGGCCTCCACCGAGGGCGTCGTCGAGCAGCGGAATCCCGCTGGAGAGAAGGTCCACCTAAGTCACCCATGTATTAATATGTGAGGGTGTATTTAACACTTGCTCTGAACCACAGAGAAACCCCACGCTATAAATAGAAGGGAACCCATTTTAAACCGGTGATGGGGATGGAGGAGGTTAAGGAGCTTAAGGAGACCCTTGAGAGGGTGGAGGGGAAGCTTATAGCGGCGGCAAACGTCTACGGTGCCATGAACTTCGCCTTCTGGCTCGTTGCAATGAGCCTGTTCTTTGTTCTGCTGGGGATTGGGAGCGTCAGCCCGCTCGTGAGCCTGGCCTACTGGGGAACGGCCATAGCCTTTGGGATCTATGTGAGCGTAAAGCTCTGGGGGAGGATAGAGAGGCTTGCCGGCCCTTCGGGAGGGAGCAGACTCGGGGCACTGATGATAGGCCTGTCCTGGGCAGTCGGTTCAATTATAGGCTGGTGGGTAATCCCTGATATGACGAACATCGGGGTGAACACCGGGGCCCGCTTGGCAGTCGGCTTCCTCACATTCCTCGGCCTCTCACTCCTCGGCCAGTGGTTCGTGATGAGCGCTGGTAGGGGGCACTACGAGATGATACCGTCGTTCCTCCTTCCGCTCCTCGCGATACCTGTAGCGATGGACATGGAGAACGGGGCCATGCTGTGGGCGGGCTTCGTCGTTGCCTTTTCCTACGGCCTCACGGTGCTCCTCTACCTCTACTCGGCCTTCAAAGCCATAGAGCGGTGATAGCATGAACCTCAGGGAGCTCGCGAGGAACCACGTCCTCGGAAATCCAACGAGGCTCGCGGTAATGCTCTACCTCCTACCCAGGGATAGGGTTCTGTTCAAGGAGCTCCTAAGCGTGCTTGAGCTGACCCCGGGGAACCTCGACTCCCACCTCAGGGCCCTTGAGAAAGCCGGGTATGTGAAGGTTTACAAGGTCTTCGCCGACAGGCCGAGGACTGCCGTGAGGATAACCGACGAGGGGGCGAGGAGGACGATGGAGTACCTCAAAGCCCTGAGGAAAGCCCTCTCAGACGTGACCGGTTCTGGCCTTCCTCCTCTTTGAGGCGAGCTCTTCCTCAGCCTTTCTCCTCAGCTCCCTCTCCCGCTCAATCCTGTACTCCTCCACCAGCTTGAGGAAGCGCTCCGCTTCTCTCTCGCGATCCTCCTTCTCCCATCTGGAGAGGAGTTCCCCTATGGCCCTCTCAAGAGTCTCCCTCTCCACAACGGCAAACTCGTCAACCCTCTTGACGTCGAGCTCCTGCCCGGTGAAGAAGGGGACGTGCGCCTCCCTCAGAACCTCTTTAACGGGCCCGGGGAGCGGCCTCTCCGTTATGAGGGCTTTTATGCCCTTTTCAACGAGCTCCTCCGCTATGGCCTTTCCAGCCCCCGCCGGGTTGATCACGAAGAGGACGTCGCCCCTCTTAAGGCCTATCTCCCTCTCGATCCTCTCCAGCTCGCGCCAACTCAGGGTTTTGAGAACCTTCAGGGGAACAGCTGAACCCCGTATCTCAACCACGTTCATCCTCTTGACCTGAACGAGATCCCTGCTCAGCCTTTCTATGACCGCCTTGGCCTCCCTGAGCTGTCTCTCAAGGATCCCGATGCGCTTCACCTTTGCCTCAAGCTCCCTCTCGCGGAGGATCTCCCTGCGAACCTCTTCATCGTAGTCCGCTATTTTTCTCTCAAGCTTCCCTATGGTCTTTCTCTGCTCCTTGATGACCTCCCTCAGCTCGCTGTTCTCCCTCTCAAGGAACTCTATTCTCCTCTCAAGCTCGCGTATGCGCCTTATGTAAGGCTCAAGATCAACGCTCTCCTTCGCCGGCTCCTCAAGCTTCTCCTCCGGCCTCTCCCTAACCGCAACCTTCTGCATGGCCTCCCCGAGGTTGTAGCCCGCTATAACGAGGGCCTTTACCTCGTCGGCCTTCTTTGAGAGGCCGGCCTCGCGCAACTTCGCGTCCACGCGCTCCAGTTTGGGCTTTATCCTGAGGTAGGCTTTGTAAGCTGCTGCCAGCGCGTCCCTCTGGTGGTCGTCCTCAACGGTTATCCCGAGGTTCCTGAGGAGCTCCTTCTTCTCGTCCACCCTGAGGCTCTCCCTCGGTACGAAGAGGTTGGCTTTGAAGGAGCGCGCTATCTTCTCAACGAAGCCCGGGGCCGGGGAAACGTCCGTCGCCACCACGACCGGGTGTCCTATCTCGCTTATGAACCTGAAGACCTCCCCGACGGGCATGTTCCTCTGGCTGTGGAGGGCGAGTATCTGGCCGTCCAGGTCAACGGCGGCTATCCCGACCGTTATCCCAGGGTCTATGCCGACTATTATGCTCCTCCTCTCCCTAACTGCCTCTTCCCCCTTAAGCGGGGCAAAGCCCAGCTCCGCCCTCTCAACTGGCTGGATCCTCACCTCCACGTCCCCGCCGCGCACAGGTTTTATCAGCCCCGCCAACTCTTCCCTGGAGGCGTAAACCCGGAACTCGCCCCTCGCCAAGCCGTAGTCCCTCTCCTCGGTCTCAAGGTCGAAGGGCACCTCTGCCCTCCTCAGCCGATCCTCAATCTCCCTCACCTTGTCCCTGACGAGGTTGTGTACGCGCTTTCTATATCGATCCTGGCTCCAACCGCCCTTGCCGTGGCTCCTCCCGCGGGTTACCTTGACTATGACCTCGTCCTCAAAAGCCAGGACCTCGTAGCCAACGCCCTTGCTCGCGAGGAGCGCTGAAAGCTTGGCCTCCTCGTAGGGATCGAAGCGGTCGCTCGTCCTTATCCCGTGCTCCCTTGCAAGGCTCTGGAGGCTCCTCTGCTCCCCCGGCCGCCCCGTGACCTGGACGAGCTTCGTTCCCGGTGGGAGTGAGCGGAGGAACTTTCTCATGTCACCGCCGAGCTCGGTAACGCTGTCAATCGCGACGATGTCCGGCCGCTTGGACTGCACAAAGCGGATGAGCCTGTAGAGCGTGAACTCACCCCTCTTCTCAAGCCTCCCGTTGAGCCAGCTCACAACGGCGAACCTCTTGGGGTTCTCGCCGATCACATCGAGACCTATTATCAGAATAGCGACCACCTCTAAGGCGTGTCCAGTGGAAGGGTTTTAAAGGTTAAGCCAAGTGCGTGCTCTATCCTGCCTCACTCCTTTCCCAACCTCTCAAGGGCCCTCCCGGCCTTCCTCCTGAAGTCGTCTTTGTCGAGGAACTCCCAGTAGTGCTCCTTCCCCGGAAACTCCCCTGCTTTTACCTCCCCGCGGTAGTTTTCGAGGGCGAGCTGGATTATTCCAGCGAGGTTTGCGTACCTCTTGACGAAGGGCGGGACGTTCTCGTAAACCCCGAGGAGGTCGTGCCACACCAAGACCTGTCCGTCAACCCACGGCCCGGAGCCTATGCCTATCGTCGGGATCGAGACCTCCTCGGTGACGAGCTTCGCAACGTCCGCTAAGGTGAACTCAAGGACGACAGCGAAGGCCCCGGCTTTCTCAAGTGCCTTTGCATCCCGGAGAATCTCCTCGATCTCATCCTCACTCTCGCCCATCAGGCGGTAGCCCCCTAAGCGGAGGTAGCGCTGCGGCGTTAGACCGGTGTGGCCCATCACTGGAATACCCATGCGAACGAGCTTCCTCACGAGCTTCTCGTGGTCGTAGCCGCCCTCGATCTTGACCGCGTCCGCACCGGCCTGGATCAGCTTAACCGCGTTCTTAACACCTTCTTCAACGCTCACCTCGTAGCTCCCGAAGGGCATGTCAGCTAAAACGAGCGCCCTCTTTACGGCCTTCGCAACGGCCCTCGTGTGGAAGACCATCTGCTCCATCGAGACGTTGAGGGTGTTTTCTTCCCCGTAGACCACCATGCCTACCGAATCGCCGACGAACACTATGTCCATCCCCGCTTTGTCAGCTAAAAGCGCAGAAGGATAATCGTAAGCCGTTACCATCGCTATCTTCTCCTTCCCCTTCATCCCGATTATCTTCCTCGGCGTTACCTCCCTCATGCCACCACCGCCACCATTTCGATGCCGGTCTAATTAACGGTTTCGATGGGTTTATATGCTGATGTAGGTAATTACCGATGGTGGTACAATGGGGAAGGTGAAGACCAGCGTTTATCTGGATGAAGAACTGTGGGAGGAGTTTAAAGAGCTGGCCCAGAGGGAGAAGAGCGAGGTCAGCAGGCTCCTTGAGGAGGCGCTGATGAACTACCTCATAAACGAAGTTTTGAAGGATGTAGACGACTCGGGGGTGCCCCTGTGGTTTGAACCCCTGAAGGTCAAAGGCGAGAGCAGTGAGAAGCTCGTGAGGGAGATGAGGGATGACAGGGAGAAGCGTTTACTTGGATACTAGTGCGATTCTGAAGAGGTACCTGGACGAAGAGGGCAGCGATGTTGTAAAGGAGCTATTCAGGGACGCCTACAGGGGGGAGGTGAAGCTGGCCTTCAGCTTCTGGAACATCGGAGAGGTTATCGGCACACTCGATAAAAGGCTGAGACGGGGCCAACTCGGCAGAGATGAGTTCGACTTCCTGAAAAAAGGCTTTTTAGCGGAGGTGAAGCGGTTCACGAGACTGGGCGTCCTGGAGGTCGTCCCTGTTCACTCCCTGATCCTGGCGGACGCCTGGAAGCTGATCGAGAAATACCACTTGTACCAAGCCGATGCCCTTCAGATGGTCTCGGCAAAGTACGTAGGGGTGGAGAGCTTCTATACCGCTGGCAAGAGGCTCCATCGAGCGGCGATCGAGGAAGGTTTAAACTCAATACTCCTTGGAGGTGACTGAGATGAGGGAATGGGAGCACTACGAGCACACCGCTGATATAGGCATCCGCGGATACGGCTCAACGCTTGAAGA
>NZ_JALXBJ010000039.1 GCF_026991495.1 Thermococcus sp.
GCCAGGGACTGCTCGTTTTAGAGGCCATGAAGATGGAGAATGAGATACCCTCGCCGAGGGATGGTGTTGTGAAGAAAATCCACGTTAAGGAAGGCGACACCGTGAACACCGGCGACCCACTAATAGAGATAGCTTAGAGCCGCCCCAGCTCGACTTCTACCTCATTTTTAACGGTTATCCAGGCGTAGTAGCCCCTGAAGAGCGGGCCCGGGTTAACGATTACCGCCTCCCCCACCCTGTCCACGGCCCTTGCCTCGTGGATGTGACCTGTTACAACGAGGGGGACGCGGTGTTCCTCGATGAACTCCCGAAGGGCCCTGCTTCCGACGTGGAGGCCGCCGCGGATGAGGTCAGCCTTCGTTCCGTAGGGGGGCACGTGGGAGAGGATGAGATCGCCGGGCCTGTGGTTTCTCGCGAGCACCTTCCGGATCTCATCCTCGCCGAACTCCCAGATGGTTCTGAAGGGTGTGCGATTCGAGCCGCCCAGGCCCACTATTCCAAGCCCGTCAATCTGCACCCTCCTGTCGTGGGCGAGAACGCCAAGCCCCTCAAGCACCTTGGGAACGTCCCTGCCATCGCAGTTGCCGAAGACGGCGTAGAGTTTCCTGCCGGCCTCCAGGAGGGGTTTGAGGACGTTTAAGGCCTCGTTGCCTCCCCCGAAGTTGGTCACGTCTCCTGCTATGAGCACGAGGTCTGCGTCCTCAGCGAGGCCCGTCCCGACGAGTTCCCTAACCTTTTCGGCGCGCCCATGGATATCCGTCACCGCCAGAATGTCCATTTTTTCACCCCCTGTTTTTACGCTCCGGCGGTAAACTTCGTTTTCGTTTAACCTAAAATGTCCTCCGCCACAACGCTTTTATATTTTTGGCACGTCTGTAATTACACAATAAGTTAATCAAAGCCCTGGAGGGGATGGAAATGAGGAAAATCTCAATCCTGATGGCCCTTTTGATAACGGGTTACATTTTGGGTGTTTGGAACTTCCTCCTCGTGCCCAAGTACCTGATAGTCTTCGGCCTCAAGGGCATGACCATCGTGCTGGTTTCGATGTTCTTGGCCCTCCTGCTGATGCTCAGGGAGTTTGAGGCGACGAGGGACACGAGGTATCTGATCCACGAGTTCATGGTGAAGGTGGCGCGTTTTCCGGCAGTTACACTCGTTGTTTTGATGTTTCTTCTCGTTCTCGGCGGTGTAACCCTCTACTACACCAGCCTCGTCTTCGTCCCGGTGTTCTCGCTCTCGACCCCTGCACTCTTAGCGGTTGTGGCCGTTGAGGTGCTCCTTATACTGGCCCTTCTGGTCGTTCTCAAGGGGCGCACCGTCGCCTTCATAGGCGCCCTCTCAGTTCTCCTGGTCCTCTTCACCCCCGCGGCCACCCTGCTGATGCGCTCAAAGGTCTACAGCTTTGTTACGAGCCCGAGGGCCCTGAGCTACCTCTCCCACTACAGACACGCCATCTTCTCCTCGGGACAGCCACTAACCCTTGAATCCACAGTCTTCATGGTTGTCGTGACCCTTCTCGGCCTCGGCCTCGGGGCGGGTGTTTACTACGTTCTCGGCACCTTCGCCCCCAAGGATTTAGACTTCAGGAAGGTGCTCGTCGCGGTGGTAATCCTCCAGGTAATACTGAGCTTCTCGGCGGCAATGAGCACGGTCTACTCAATCGGCGCCGCTTACCAGAGCTACGAGAACGCCCAGGTGAGGTACAACCAGATACACGAGGAGCTCGGGAAGGTCTTCACGAACCCCAACTACACCGCCCAGCAGGCCATCGAGAAATCCCAGGAGTTAATGCAGCAGCTGAAGGAGGTCAACAAGACCCTCACGAACTTTAAGAAGATCGAAGTCTACGCTAAAAATGGGAACGAGAACCCCATAAAGGCCGTTGAAACCTTCTACCAGATCCCCCGCATCCTCAAGGAGAGCAGGCTGCCCGGGGCCTCGGCCATAGTCGCCCTGCTGATGAGCTCCCTCTTCCTCGCGGGTATAACCACCGTCATAGTCCTCGTTGAGATAGGGGCCCAGATAACGGGAGAGGTCATGCAGGTGGGCAGGGGAGGCAGTGTCTCATTCATAAGCCTTGTGATAGGCATCCTCGGCGGCCTCATGGCATACCCCGGCCTAAGGGTGATGCTCTTGGCGGTTCCCCTCTCCATAGGGGCGCTGGTCGCGGCAGTCGAGGCGTTCCCGCTCGTTAGGTTCCCCAAAGAGTGGAACAGAGAGCTCGCCGCATCGATCGGGGCTCTGTTCCTCGTAGTGGGCTTTGGAGCCATGGGGTATGTTTTCGCGGCCGGAGGCTCCTACGCCCGCCTCGGGGTGGTGATAGGGATCCTCGTCTTCCTACCGCTCCTCTTCAACCGCTACCTAATAGGGCCCGCGGGGAGAAGGGGATGACTTTTCAAAAATTTTTTAAACGGCCCCGTTTGAATAGCCTTAGAAACACCTGGAGGTATCGGAGATGGGAGACAAGACGAAGGTTCAGGTCAGCAAGCTCAAGCCCGGGAGGTACGTCATCATAGACGGGGAGCCATGCAGGATCGCCAACATAACGGTTTCATCGCCCGGGAAGCACGGCTCGGCGAAGGCCAGGATCGAGGCGGTGGGCGTCTTCGACAAAAAGGTCAGGAGCATGGTAAAGCCCACGAGCGCCGAGGTCGAGGTTCCGATAATAGACAAGAGGGTGGGCCAGATAATCGCGATAACCCCAGATACTGTCCAGCTGATGGACATGGAGACCTACGAGACCTTTGACATCCCCATAGAGACTGGCGTTGAGGACGAGATCAAGGGCCAGCTCACGGAGGGCATAAACGTCGAGTACTGGGAGACCCTCGGCAGGATAAAGATCATGAGGATCCGGGGCGAGTGATCCCCCTATTTTTTATTTGCCCCATACGGGTAACTTTTATAACCTCGACTCTTCTTTAACCGTTTAGACATCCGTCTGAAAGTGGTCCCCATGGAGAGCGACCTGAGGAAGAGACTCTGGGCCCTCGCATGGCCTGCCATTACCGGGAACATCTCACAGACCCTTCTCAACTTAGTTGACACCCTCATGGTCGGGCACGTCAGCTCCCTCGCCATAGCGGCTGTTGGGCTCGGCGGCCAGGTGAGCTGGTTCATGTTCCCCATTATGATGACGGTCTCCGTGGGGACGCTGGCCCTCGTAGCGAGGTTCGTCGGCGCGGGGGACGTTGAAAGCGCAAACGTCGTCCTCGAACAGAGCCTTTACCTGGCCTTTCTCCTGGGCATCCCGGTTTTCCTCTTCGGCTGGTTCTTGGGGGACGATGTCCTCAGGGTGATGGGGGCGAGGGGGGAGCTCCTCCGGCTGTCCTACGCCTACCTCAGGGTGGTCTTCCTGTTCTACCCCATAAGGTTCGTCGGCTTCGCCATGTTCTCGGCCCTGAGAGGTGCCGGTGACACCAAAACACCCATGAAGCTCGGCATAGGCATGAACGTCGTCAACGCGGTTTTCGACTATCTCCTGATCTACGGGCAGCTGGGCTTTCCGAGGCTCGGCCCCGTGGGGGCAGCGTGGGCCTCCGGGATAGGCATAACCTTCTCCCTTGCCGCGGGCACCTACCTGCTCCTCAGCGGGGAGCTCGTTCTCAGCTTCAAGCCCAAGTGGCGGTTTGAGTGGGACATCGTGAGGAGGATCGTCCGCATCGGCGTCCCCACCCTCATAGAGAGGGGCCTCTTCAGCTTCTACAACTTCCTTTACATGAGCATAGTGACGCGCTTCGGGGCCGTGGCCCTCAGCGCCCACCAGATAGGCCTCAGGATTGAGAGCATCGCCTACATGCCGGCCTTCGGCTTCAACGTCGCCACTTCAGCCCTCGTCGGTCAGAACCTCGGGGCGGAGAATCCAAAGGGGGCCGAGAGGACTGTCGTGGAGGGACTCAAGATGGTGACGGTTTTCATGGGGGTGATGGCCTTCGTCCTCATAGCATTTCCGCGCTACCTCGTCATCCCATTCCTGAGCGGGAGCGACCCCCACTACACCCAAGTCCTCAGACTGGCCTCCATATACCTGATCATCGTCGGCATCAGCGAGGTTCCGCTCGGATGGGTCTTCGTCCTGAGCGGCGCTCTGAGGGGTGCAGGGGACACTAAGAGCCCGATGTACGTAACGGCCGTCAGCAAGCTCCTGTTCAGGATAATCCCCTCGTACCTGTTAGGCTTCGGCTTTGGGATCCCCGGCCTCTCCCTCGGCCCCATTGAACTGCCCGGCTTCCGTTTCAGGGGGCTCGGTGTCATAGCGGCTTGGCTGGCGATGTCCCTTGAGACATTCATAAGCGCGGCTATGTACTGGTGGATCTTCAAGCGGGGTCACTGGAAGCACGTGGAGGTGTAGCTACCCACTATCGAACCCATCCAAAACCCTTCTGAAGATCTCGCTCTCCTCTCCCCGTGCCTTTTTCGCGAGCCTCTCCACTATGAGCTCCGGTGTGCTCCTCCCGAGCCGCCCGAAGACCGGCTGCCTGTCAACTATGAGGTTGAGCTCCCCGTCCAGTCCCTTAGCCTCTATCCCATCAACCCTCGCGAAGGGGAGCGCCCTCCTGAGGTCTTCCCCGAGATGCGACACTATCACAACCCTAAACCCCTTCCCGTGCGCGACCTCCAGCAGCTTCCCTATTATCTTCACCGCCGCCCCGGGCTCGGTTATGGCCTCGAACTCGTCTATGAGGAGAACCTTTCTGCCTCTTCCACGGAGGGCCCTTACAAAGGACTTCAAAGCAGTCTCAAAGGCCCCGGCACCGTAGGAGCTCCTCTTTCTCCTGAAGAAGAACAGCTCCTCCACTGGCTCCACCCAGGCCATCTCCGCGGGAACTGGGAGCCCCATGTGGGTCAGGATTATCACCTGGGCCATCAGCTCGAGGAGGCTCGTCTTTCCCCCGCTGTTCGCACCCGTGAGGATCGCCACGTTCTCATCCCTTATACGCTCGGCCCCGGGAGCGTGAAAGCCTTCAGGTCTCTTTCCGACCGCGTAGCTCACGGGCTGAGGGTCTTCGATGAAGAGGTGCCTCCCCCCGATGAAGGCCGTTCCCCCTTCGTGGAGGAGGGGGAATGAAAAACCGGACGTGAAGTCCATGACCGCACTCAGGAAGTCCAGCTCGTAAACCCTCCTCATTTCCTCCTTCAACGCCGGCAGGAGGGGTTTTACCTCAGCTGCTATCTCCCTGCTCCTGAGGTAAAGCTCCACCTTCAGGTCGTGCTCAAGGCCCCTCCTGAGCTTCTCGACCTCCTCAGGAGGGGCCCTGACAGGGTAGAGACCGTCCCGCGGGAAAATCTCAACCGGGACCCCGAGCCTTTGGGAGAGCTCCCCCTCCTTCTGGCTCACGAGGGCTTCTATTTCGTCCCTGATCTCATCAAAGCCGGAGAACAGATCCTCGTAGCTGCCCTCCCTTAGCCTGCTCAGGAAGCTCAAAAGCTCCTTGCCCGTCAGCGTCAGGCTGAACCTTTCAAGCCTCTTGCCTATGATCCTGTTGAGCTCTCCCTCCACCTCGGCCACGAGTTCGTCGAGGCTCTCGATGAGCCGCGCCCTCTCCATGGGCTCCCTCAGCTTTCCGACCTCGGTGAGGATCTGGGCCGCGACGCTCTCCCCGCCCGTTATCCGGGCGATTTCGGAGAGTGCTCTGAGGGTTTCCATACCCTTCCAGAGGGGCAGGACGTAGAGTTCGGGCGCTATCGCCTCGGGTTTTAGCTCGACCTCAATGCCGTAGCCAACTGTGCTGAGAACGAGTTCGTAGTCCCAGCCGTCCTCCGGGTTGGTGGAGACATCGCACAGCCCGAGCCTCTCAGCGGCCTCTACTTCCCCGGGATCAACTATCAGGATCCTGTCGTGGAGGTACTCCCTCCTGAAGGCCAGGGGCTTTACCCTGCCTATGTGCTTCCTGACCTCTGGGTTGAGGCTCTTGAAGGCTTCCCTCAGATAGGCCTGCCTTCTGAGGATCTCCTCCGGTGACGAGGTGGGCCTGAACCTTTCGAGGTACGCCTCACTGCCCCTGAGGAGGAGCCTCCTCCCTATCTCCCCCTGGACTGACCGCAGGATTGAGCGCGCTTCCGGATTGAGCTTGAGGGACATCAGAGTGAGCTCGGGGGACGACCTAAAAAGGTTTGGCCCTCAGCCCTTTTGGCTCAGCTCAGCGCCCTTAACCTTCTCGACGACCCTTATGCCTTCTATCCTCGTAACCGGGTACTGGCCGCGCTCGTCCTTCTCAACGGCCTTAACCATATCCCATATTGTTAAAAGGGCAACGCTGACGCCTGTTAGGGCCTCCATCTCGACCCCCGTCTTGTAGGTTGCGCGGACTTCGCAGGCGGCCTCTATGTAGTCATCGCCGAACTCGAAGGTTACGTCAACCCCTGTGAGGGGTATTGGATGGCAGAGGGGTATCAGCTCGGGCGTCTTCTTAACCGCTAAGATCGCCGCTATCTGGGCGGCGGCTATTACGTTGCCCTTCTTCGTCTTTCCAGCTTTTATGAGCTCTATGGTTTCCGGTCTGAGGTAAATCCTGCCCTTCGCAAGGGCCCTCCTCGGGACGTCTCCCTTGTGGCCCACCTCAACCATCTTGACGCCCCTCTCGTCAACGTGAGTCAGCTCCCTCATACTACCACCACCCCACTCTCTCGGGGTTCCAATATAACGTTTGAGGTCCGGCAGGTTAAAGCTATAAGGCCGAAAGTCAAAGCGGGTTTGGTGAGAGAATGCGGGAAAGGGCGCTGATTGCACTCCTCCTCGCGGGCGTTGTCCTTATCTCTGGATGCCTCGGCGGCCACGGCGGGGCTAAAACTCCAACTTCCAGCCAGAGCTGGAGCCCAACGGACAGCACAGGGAGCGGCCATACCACCCCAACCTCCTCCACCCCTACCAGCTCATCCAAGGCCCAGACCTTTACGTCCTCCTCCTGGAGCGCGGGAGAGACCGGAGAGAGAAACGTCACAGTAACTTTCATCGTCTCCGTCCCCTACATTCCCCCCAACTCCTCAGTTTACATAGAGGGGGACTTCAACGGCTGGAACCCCAAAGATGAGGGGTACAGGCTCAAGAGGCTCCCGGATGGGAGATGGGCGGTAAACCTGACCTTTCCCTACGGGACGGTCATAAACTTCAAGTTCACTGCGGGTTCCAGGGAAACCGTCGAGAAGGGGCCCAACGGTGGGGACATCCCCAGCAGGCACTTCATCTTCAGGAGGAGCGGGACGTACTACTTCAGGGTCTACGGCTGGGGAGGCGCTGAGAACAGAGGGCACACGATAACGGGCGACGTCCGCACGTTCAGAATGTACATCCCCCAGCTCAACTCGACGAGGAGGATCTGGGTGTACCTCCCACCGGACTACGAGGGCAGCAAGAAGAGGTACCCGGTCCTCTACATGTTCGACGGGCAGAACCTCTTTGACCAGGCGACGTCCTTCGCCGGGGAGTGGGGCGTCGATGAGTCACTGCAGAGGCTCTACAACGAGAGCGGCTTCTCGATAATAGTCGTCGGGATAGACAACGGCGGCGATAAGAGGGTGGACGAGTACGCACCATGGGTGAACAGAAAGTACGGGCGCGGGGGCGAGGGGAACGAGACCCTAAAGTTCATAGTCGAGCTCCTCAAACCCTACATAGACTCTCAGTACCGCACGCTGCCAAACGAGACGGGCATAATGGGGTCTTCACTCGGCGGCCTGATGGCCCTCTACGCCGGCTTCAAGTACCCTGGGGTCTTCCGCTACGTGGGGGCGATGAGCCCGGCGCTCTGGTTCAACCCGCAGATTTACAGCTTCATAAACTCCTCTAAAGCCGGCCCCGAGAAGATATACATTGACTGGGGGCTCAGGGAGGGGGAGGAGATGAACAAGACCTGCACGGAGATGGTCGCCCTCCTCAAGGAGAAGGGCTACGCCGAGGGGAAGAACCTCATGGTGGTCGTTGACAAAAACGGCGGGCACAACGAGTACTACTGGGGAAGGAGGTTCCCGAAGGTGGTGCTGTGGCTCTTCGGCGGTTGATTTTTAAACCCCTTCCCAATCCTCTTTTCGATGATCATCCACATCGGCATCGACGACACGGATTCACCCAACGGTATGTGCACCACCTATCTCGGCGCACTCCTCTACCGCGAGCTCTCGGGGATAGCTGAGCCCCTGGGCCTGCCGAGGCTCATCCGCCTCAACCCCAACATCCCCTACAAGACGCGCGGCAACGGAGCCGTGGCGATGAGCTTCGAGGCCGATGAGGAGGCCGTTCTCGCTATCAAGGACACTGTCCTCTTCTACGTTAACCAGCTCGCGGATTTTGAGCACGAGAACACAAACCCGGGGGTGGTGTTTCTTGAGGGCGAAATCCCCGATGAGCTGAGGGAGTTCTCGCTCAGGGCCCTGAGGGAGCACGTGACCATCGGGGAGGCAGAGGAGGCCGCGAGAAGCGCTGGAGCCGAGTACTTCAAGTTCAAGCTCGGCCGCGGGATCATAGGCTCCCTCGCTGCCATAGCTTATCCCCTCAAAACCTTCACCTACGAGCTCCTCGCCTACCGCGAGCCTGAGAACTGGGGGAGGCCGAGGAGGGTGAACCTTAGGAGCGTCTTCCGGGCCGATGAGTGGGCCTACCCATTCAGCTACGACAACGTAGACCGGCATAAAGGAACCGTCCTTATAACGCCTCACGGGAAAGACCCCGTTCTGGCGGGAATAAGGGGGATCGACAGGGCTAAGGTTCTCCAGGTCTTTGAGATGGTCGAGTTCGAGGAGCCGGTGGCGTTTTATCAGCTCTACAAGACCAACCAGAGCACCGACGACCACCTGACAGCGAAGAGGATAGGCGAGCTCAAGCCCTACGACAGCGCGGTCGTGAGGGGTAGGGTCGCGGGTGAATACTGGGAGGTTGGCAGGCACGTTTTCTTCGAGCTTGAGGACGGGACTGGGAGGATTCGCGTTGCGGCCTTCGAGCCGACCAAGAAGTTCCGCAACTACGTGAGAAAGCTCCTGCCCGGGGACGAGATCGTGGCAGCGGGGGGTGTTAAGGAGCACGAGGGAATCTTAACGCTCAACCTTGAGAAGTTCTACCCGGTGAAGCTCGTCCCGAAGGTGGAGTACAGGAAGCCGAAGTGTCCCAAGTGCGGCGGCACGATGAAGAGCAAGGGCGACTACCTCAAGTGCAAGCGCTGTGGTTTCAGAATGCCGAAGAAGCTGATCCCGGTTGAGGTGCCGCGCGGGCTGGAGAAAAAGATATACGAGGTCCCGCCCGATGCGAGAAAGCACCTCTCAAGACCGCTCGTTCTGCCAGGGGGGGAGGACAAACTCCTTCAGTAGAGCACTACCTCGACCTCCTCTCCTTCAAGGTAGCCCTCGCTGTCCTCGGGGATCAGGATGAAGCCGTTGCTCTCGACGAGCGAGCTTATTATCCCGCTCCCCTTCTTCCGGATGGGCCTCACTTTACCGTTCTCGTACCAGACCTTGACGAACTCGGCCCTGCCAAGCTGGCTCGGAACCCTCTCCGTCAGCCTCCCCCTAACGCGAACCTCGTAGTTCCTGGCCCCGACGAGTTTGGCCAGGGCGTGCTTGACGTACAGGTGAAACTGGGCGAAGACCGCAACTGGGTAGCCGCTCATGACAAACGTCCTCTCGCCGTAGCCTATCGGCCTTCCCGGTTTTATGGTCGTCCCGTGGAAGAGGAGCCTCACAAAGCGGTGGGCAAAGTCTATGTCCCCGAAGGCGGAGCCCCCCGTGACGAGGACGAGATCGCTCTCCTCCCTTGCCTTCATGATCGCCTCTCCAACGAGCCTTTCCTCATCGGGCAGGACACCGTAGAGAACCGGTTCGCCGAAGTACTCACTCACGAGACCTTTAAGCATAACGGAGTTGCTCTCCAGTATCTTGCCCGACCTCAGCCTCTCCTCGTCGAACTCCTCGATCAGCTCGCTCCCGGTGATTATCACCGCCACCCTGGGCTTTCTCTTCACCCTTACACTTTTGAAGCCCATCGCCTTGAGCATCGCTAAATCCTGAGGCCTGAGAACCTGTCCCTTTCTCAGAACGAGCTCGCCCTTCTTAACGTCCTCTCCGGCGAAGGCGACGTTCTGGCCCGGGGCGACCGGCCTCAGGACCCTTATCACATTGCCCTCCCTCTCGGCCATCTCCTGCATCAGAACCGCGTTCGCCCCCTTAGGGATCTTCGTTCCGGTCGTCAGCTTCACAGCGGTTCCCGCTTCGACCACGGCATCGCTCTCCCCGCCGGCCACAACCTCGTCTACAACCTTTAGCTCCACGGGCCTGTACTCCCTCGCCTGGAAGGTGTCCTCGGCGCGGAGGGCGTAGCCGTCGACGGCGGCCCTGTCGAAGGGGGGGATGTCTATGGGAGCGGCAACGTCCTCGGCCAAAACCCTCCCGAGGGCCTCATCCAGGGCGACTTCCTCCACCTCTTCTATCTCCTCTATGTCGTCGAGCACGAGCCCTAAGGCTTCCCGGTAGGGTGTAAGGCGCTTGAACTCCTTCATCTTCACTCCCTCCCGTGTTTGAGAACGTGACCGGCCTCGCGGAGGATTATCCCGATCCCGGTTTTAGCGGCCCCGAGGCTCCCGGGCAGGCAGAAGACGGCCATTGCCCTGCCAGAGCTCCTTATCACTCCGGCGGTAGCCCGGCTCATGAGGGCCGCGGTGCCTATCTCCTCGTAGCTGACCAGCCTGAAGATCTCGCCGAAGCCCACGAGCTCCTTGTCGAAGAGGTTCCTCAGGCTCTCGATGGTCACGTCCCTGCTCGTCACCCCAGTTCCACCGGAGGTGACCACTACATCCGCCCCTGCCCTGAAGGCGTCCACCAAAGCACCCACGATCTCCAACTTCTCATCCGGAACAACCTCGTAGAGAACCTTCTCGTGCCCTGCCCTCTCAAGCTCCCCGACGAGGAACTTGCCGCTCTTATCCTCCTTCACTCCCCTGCTCGCGGTGTCGCTGACGGTTATGACTGCAAACTTAAACTTCTTCGGGGCCCTCGCCCTGTGTTCCTCAACGCCCATACCATCACCGTTAGTCCCTCTCCCAATGGCTTAATAACGTTAGTGGAGGAAGGATTTTTAAGGGCCCTTCCGAACAAGGTGTGGTGGTGATCATGTTCCTGGTCGAGTTCAAGCTGCGCTTTGGGGGCAGGAAGTGGTACGTCAGGAGGATCGTCGAGGCATCAAGCATCGAGGAGGCCGAGGAGAAGGCGAGGCGCTACGCCGAGCTCATGAACCGCGGGGAGGTTCTCTGGGAGTTAGGCTACGTCATGGAGTCCAAAAGGCCCCTCCTCTTAGGGGACGAGGAGATAGAAAAGCTCTCAGGTTGAGATCTCGCAGGCGAGGTTCTTCCCCATTATTTCCCTGACCTTCTCAACGCTCCTCGTATGCCCTAAAGCGTACATGAGCTTTGTGAGCGTTGCTTCCTTCGTCATGTCTCCAGCGGGGATTACGCCCGCTTCAAGGGCCCTCCTGCCGACCTCGTAGCGGGTCAGGTCAACGCCACCGTACAGCGCCTGCGTCGTCATGACGACGGGCTTTTCTCCCGCGACCTCAGATACTGCCTCAAGAAGGTTCCTACCGCGGTATGGGATTCCTCCCGCACCGTAGCCCTCAAGGACTACCCCTTTACTCTCCTCGGCAACCCTCAGAAAAGCCTCCGGCGAGAGGCCCGGCGTCAGGCGGAGGTATGTAACGTTGGGCTCTATCTTGGGGTCAAAGGATGGCTCTCCCGATGGCAGGGCCGGCCTGTGCCTTACGATAACGTCATTCCCCTTTACGTAGGCAACGTCCGGGTAGTTGATGCTCTGGAAGGCGTTCAGGCCGAGGGAGTGAACCTTGGAAGCGCGCGTTCCGAGCATTATCTTGTCCATGAAGGCCACGTAGATTCCGGGGAGGCCTTTCACCGCGAAGGTGAGCGCGGTTTTAACGTTTCTGGGGGCGTCGCTCCCGGGCTCGGTTATGGGAAGCATAGAGCCCGTCAAAACTACCGGGACTGGGACGTTCCTCAGCATGAAGCTCAGCGCGGAGGATGTGTAGGCGAGGGTGTCAGTTCCGTGGGTTATCACGATGCCGTCGTACTCTCCAAGGGCCCTGAAGACTGCCTTTCCGATGATAACCCAGTCCTCGGGCTGGATGAGCGTGCTGTCAAGGTTCAGGACGTCCTCCGTGTCTATTTTAACGCCATCGCTCTTCTTAATCCCCGCCCGACTCAGTATCTCATCGATGCCCAGCTCCGCCTTGTACCCCCTCTCCGTCATCGCGCTGGCTATTGTTCCTCCTGTTCCTATGATGAGAATCCTCAACGTCCCCACCGTCCTTAATTGTCCCAACTCCTTTTAGTCTTTTTGACAATAAATGGACAGATTTGAGCAGTAAATCTTGGATAATTATCACTTTTTAATTAAAAACATTATGACAAAAGCTAAGAGGTTCATTAGGGCGGCGTAGAGAAAGGTCCATTCTAAGGAGCGGGCCTGCCAGAGGTAGCCGGCTATGACCGAGGCAGGAAAGACGAAAACGCCGAAGACCGTGTGGTATGCCCCGATTACCGTCCCCTTCTCATAGCCCTTTGCAATATCGGCCATGTATGCCCTTGGGACGGTGTCCTCTATGGCTATGTAAACTCCGTAGAGGACGAAGGCCAAGAGGAGGGTGTAGACGTCACGGGCGTAGGCGAACGCCAGAGAAGCCAGCGAGGCAACGAGAAAGCCTATGGTTATGAGCCGCTCCTTTCCAAAGCTGTCCGAGACGACGCCGAGGGGATAAGCCGAGAGGGCGTAGATGAGGTTGAAGAGGGCGTAGAAGGCTATGCCCTGCACCACAGTAAAGCCGAGCTCCTCCGCCTTCCAGAGCGTGAAGGCGTAGCTGTACCTCCCCAGGGCACCAACCGCGACTACCGCCAAAAAGAGCTGCAGTTCTCTGCTCCTCAGGGTTGAAACCCCGCTGATTTTCTTCCTCACCTCTCCTCCCTTCTCCCTGATGAACAGGACTATCACGAGCAGAGACAGAAGACCCGGAGCGGCCGAAAGGAGGAAGATGCAACGGTACATGGTTTCCTTTGGCAGACCCTTGAGGAGCTCTATAAGGGCTATGGCAACGAGCGGGCCGGCGACGGCTCCTAACGTGTCCATCATCCTGTGGAAGCCGAAGGATTTGCCGCTCTTTCCCTTCTCGCTCGACTCGGCTATGAGTGCATCCCTCGGGGCTGTTCTTACGCCTTTGCCGATTCTATCAAGGGCCCTAAGGGTTAAAAAGTCCCACCAGTGCCTTGTTAACGCCAGCGAGCCCTTGGCGAGGGTTGATAGGGTGTAGCCTGTCAAAACAAAGGCCTTCCTCTTTCTAAAGCGGTCGCTGAAGTAGCCGAAGACGACCTTAAAGAGGGAGCTCATGCTCTCTATTGCGCCCATGACCGAGCCGCTCATCAGCTCCCCGGTTCTGAGGACGTCTGTGAGGTAGCTCGGGATGATTGGGTTTATCATCTCGCTGCTCATGTCGTTGAGGAAGCTGACTATCCCAAGGATGAAGACCGTCCAGCTTACTCCGAGGACTTTGCGCTCGGCCATAGAAGCACCTCAGCGCGCGAGGACGTGCTTTTCGAGGACGTAGCAGTGAAAGGCTCCCTCGAAGACTTTCTCGCCCCCTTCATTAAAAACTTCCACCCACACAACCTTCTTCCGTCCGAGATCTTCCCTTAGTTCTGCCTTGGCCCTGAGCAGTTCTCCGGCCTTTACTGGCTTCAGAAACCTTACTTCCGCCTCTCCAAGGACGACGGTCGGCTCGTTCACCGCCAACATCGCGGCGTAGTCGGCTAAGCCAAAGGTAAAACCGCCGTGAACGAGGCCGTACTCATCGACGGCCATCTCCTCCGTTGTCAAAAGCTCGACCTCCACACGGCCTTCCCCAATCCGGACGGGCCTTCCGACGAGCCTCCCGGAGGCAAGCCTGTGGGTTCTCTGCTCCATGGAAACCACCTCGGGCTCGGAGGGTGTTCACGTCATCATCCGTGAGCCCTCAGTTTGCTTGCTAATCGTCATCGCCCGGGGGGATTGCTCCCTCCATCTTAAAAATCCTCCGCCGGAAGTCCCTTAAAAGCCTCCACCCAATGGTGGGGGGTGGTTCCATGAAGGCTCCGGAGCTGGGGATAAAAATAGGACTTTACGGGCACGGAAGGAGGAACTCCATAGCGGATTTAGGCGTTAAGGTCGGCCACGCAACGCTGATCGAGGGGGAGAACATCAGAACGGGCGTTACCGTTCTTCTACCGCCCGTTGAAAACCCCTACCGCGAAAGGCTTTTCTCAGCCACTTTCGTCATGAACGGCTTCTCAAAGCCGATAGGCTTCGTTCAGGTTGAGGAGCTCGGCTACATCGAGACGCCCATCGCTCTAACCAACACGCTGAGCGTCTACACCGTTGCGAACGCCATGGTTAAGCACATGATCGAGCTGAATCCGGATTTGAAGAGCGTCTCGCCCGTTGTGATGGAGTGCAACGACTCATACCTCAACGACATAAGGGCGATGAAAGTTGGTGAGGAGCACTACTTCGAGGCGCTCAAAAACGCCAAACTCGACTTCGAGGAGGGTTCCGTTGGAGCGGGAACGGGAATGAGCGCCTTTGAGTTCAAGGGCGGAATAGGCTCTTCCTCAAGGGTCGTTGAGATAGGCGGAGAGAACTACACGGTCGCTTCACTTGTTTTGGCGAACTTCGGGAGGAGAGAAGATTTGACTATCGCCGGTGTTCCCGTTGGGCTCTATCTCGGGGACTACCCCGGCAGGGGCACCTCCGGAAAGGGAAGCATCTCGATGGTTGTAGCGACGGACGCCCCGCTAACTGCCAGAGGGCTGAAGAGGCTTGCGAAGAGGGCAATCGTTGGTCTCGCCAGAACCGGAGGTTACGCCTACCACGGGAGCGGTGATGTTGTTTTAGCTTTCTCCACAGCTCAGACGGTTCCAGCTGGTAAGGAGCCGGAAATGACGGGCTTCCTCCCAGACAATGCCCTGAACGGGATTTTCAGGGCAACCGCCGAGGCGACGGAGGAGGCAGTAGTAAACGCCCTCCTTCAGACTAAGACTATGGAAGGGAACGGGCACGTGAGGCATGGGCTACCCATAGGGAAAGTCCTTCCGTTGCTGGGGAAGCACTCCCGAAGCCCCGGGTTTTAGGTTTAACCTTTAATTTTTACTTTGGTTTTATGTCGTTACTACCGTGCTTAAAGTTTGTAAGAGATTTAAACCCTGAAAATCGAAATTCTTAAATATGAAAAGATTCTTTCATAGAAATGGGTGGTGAAAGTGGCGGAGGTCGTTTTGACCACAGATGAAACCCTCACGAGCACCTACCGCGGCGTTCCTCTCCTCGACTTCCTGGGCTGTGCCCCCTATGGAAAACTTCCCACCTGGATCTACAACCTCCTCGATACTCAAATACCCGATGATAACGGGGTTCTAACCCAGGCACCGTACGGGCTCAGAAAGGTCGAGGCGGCCCTCCTGAGGGACGGCTTTAAGCGGGAGAAAGTGGTGGCTGCACACCCGAGGAGGGTCGAGCGGTTCATTGGGGAAGATACAAAGGTGGTGGCCCTTCACGAAATGGACCCCCTCGGCCTCGGGCCGGTGAGCATGATGTTCACCGATGGCGGAAGGTGGAAGAACTACACCAGGGTGAAGTTCGAGGAGCTCGTGAGGAGGATAAACCATCTCAGGGAGTCGAGGGGACTGGACTTCAAGCTCGTCGTCGGTGGTCCGGGGGCCTGGCAGCTTGACTTCAGGCAGGAAATCAGGGAGGAACTGAAGGTTGACCACGTGGTAATCGGTGAGGTGGATCACGTTGCCGGGCAGCTCTTCCGAGAGATAGAAAGCGGAAGCGCGGATGAGACGATAGTTGTAAAGGGCTGGCCGAAGGTTGAGCAGATACCAGCTATAGTTGCGCCCTCCTACAAGGGCCTTGTTGAGGTAATGCGGGGCTGCGGGAGGGGCTGCCGCTTCTGCGAGCCAAACCTGAGGGTCGCAAGGTACATGCCGCTTGAGAGAATCGAGAGGGAGATAATGGTGAACGTTGAGGCCGGCATTGACCACGCCTGGCTTCACAGCGAGGACATCTTCCTCTACAGGGTTGAGGACAGGAAGAACTTCTACCCAAACGTTGATGCAGTCTTGGAGCTGTTTGCAACAGCCAGGAAGTACACGAGGAACGTGAACCCGACCCATGGAACCGTTGCCGGTGCGTTAGCAGTTCCAGGTATGATAGAGGCAATATCCCATCTCGTTGACGCCGGTCCGAGGCACTGGGTTGGCATACAGGTCGGCTTCGAGACGGCCTCCCCAGAGCTCATCGGGAAGTACATGAACAACAAGATGAAGCCCTTCTCACCGGGGGAGTGGCCTTGGGTTCTGCTAAACGGGACGTACGTCTTCAACAGGAACTACTGGTTCCCCGCTTACACGACCATCCTCGGCCTGCCGGGGGATACGGATGACTACGAGATAATGACCGCCCGGCTGATAATCACGATGGAAAAGGAGCTCAAGGAGAAGCTCGGCAACAGGGCGCACTTCACCGTCACCCCCCTCTCCTTCGTTCCCATGGGTCTCCTTAAGGATCAGGACTTCTACCGCGTAGAGGACATGATAACATACGGCCAGTTCCTCCACCTCTACTACGCATGGAGGCACACTGCGGAGGAGGTAGCTAAGGGGCTGCCCTCCGTAATGGCAGGGAAGCTTTTTCTCATCTCCCTATATCCCTTGGCGAGGTTTGGGGTAAACGTCGTTCTGAAACAGATAGAAAAGTGGGGCAAAAGCAAAGGCTATGAGCTCAGGAAGTTGGAGCCCTTAGAGGGCCTCCATGTTGATGTGGAGGAGCATAGGTGGCAGGGCCAGCCCACTCTTGTTGAGGCCTATTAAGCCTTTATCTCCTCGTATTTTTTCTTCATCAGGATTGCATCGCCCTCGATGTTCGGGCTCTCGCTTATGACGACGCCCTTAACACGGAACTCCTTGAGAACCCTCAGGAGGTCTTCCCAGTTCATGTCGCTCTCCTGGAGGTTCAGGTGTTTTTTCTCGCCCTTGTCTGTGTACTCTATACCGCTGATATGGATGTGCATGTTGTCCAGAGCTTCTCTTCCCAATCTGTCTTCCATGAGAGCCAGCATCTCGCGCCACTCCTCGGTTGAGTTGCACTTACCCCTGTTCCTCGCGTGTGCGTGAGCAAAGTCTATCGTCGGGAGAACCATCTCAAGCTCTTCGCTGAGCTTGACTATCTCCTCAAGGTCGCCGAACTGGGTGGGCTTTCCAGTCAGCTCGGGCCTTATCCAGACCTTAACGCCTTTGTCCATGAGCTCCCTCTGGACGTCCTTCAGGGCCTCTAAAATCCTCTGGTAAACGCTCTCCTTCGGCTGTTTGAGGTAGTAGCCCGCGTGAAAGACCACACTCCAGCCACCCGCCTGGTAGAGCCTCTCGGCGCTCTGAACTATCCTGCCCTTACTCGCCTCTACTTTGGCCTTCTCGCCCGCGTTGAGGTTTATGTAGTAGGGCGCGTGAGCAGTTAGAAGGATGTCGTTCTTTTTGGCGACGTACTTTATCTTCTTGGCGAGTTCGGCCTTCATGTTGACCCCGCGTACGAATTCAAGCTCCATAGCATCCAACCCGAGGTTTCTGACCTGGGTTATGCCGTCTATCGTTGAACGCTTTGGCGTCGAGATGGGTATCCCGGCCGTTCCGAAGCGCAGCCTGTCAACCTTGAACATGCTCACCACCGGTTTAGTTAGGAGATCCTAATTTATTAAGCTTGCCCCAGGGGAAGCTAACCGCCCACCAGACGGCCGTACCGGAGGCTGTAGAGAACGTCAGCGACCTTGATGAGCTCGGGATCGTGTGTTGGTACCACCACGGTCTTTCCCTCTTCCCTCAGTTCTTGGAGGAGGCCGATGGCCGTTTCCGTAGCCTCCCAATCTAAGTAGGCGGTGGGCTCATCAAGGGCGATGAGCGAGGGGTTGTGAGCCAGGGCCCGGACTAAGGAAACCCTCCTTACCTCGCCGCCGCTTACCTCCTTAGGTCTCTTTGGAAGGAGATTCTTCACCCAAGCCGTTCGGCAAGTTTGAGCGCCCTTTGTTTATTTTCACCGTTCAGCTTCCTGGAGGCGCTGAGGGTGAGTTCTATGTTCCCCCATAACGTCAGGCTTTTTACCTTTTTTCTTTTGAAAGCCTCGCCCTTCAGAGCGGGGAGGAGGTCAGAAAAATTGGCTCTTGGAAGGATATCCCAATGCCCCTCCTAACCTTCCCGATCCTCGAACCGAGGGAGTACACATCGATGTTGTTGTACTTGGTGGTGCCGCTTGCTGGGGGGCAGCAGCGTGGAAAGAGCCCGCAGGAGGGTGGTCTTCCCGGCGCCGCTCGGTCCGAAGACCACGGTAATCTTGCCGCCTTCAAACTTGCCCGAGAACTCCCTGGGGGCCTCGTATGTTCTTTTTCCAATGCGGTAGACCTCCTTCCCGTCGTGAAGGGCGAGGCTTTCGGGAGAAAAAAGCAAAATTATTGGGAGCCTTTAAAGTTACTCCTTTAGGACTCGCTGAGAAAATTCTCAAGAAGCCGGATTTCCTCTTCGAGCTTCTTTTCAAGCGAGTTCAGCCTGCTGCGCTGCCTATGGAGTTCGTCTTCCAGCCGCTTAACCCGCTCTTCAGTTCTGAGTATCTCCAGCCTCCGGTCAGATGATGCAGACTCGATCTCCTTTATGCGCCCCTCGACCAGCTCCAGCTCCTCCTCAAGCTTCCTGAGTTCGTCAAGCTTGGGGGGGAGGTTCTTGAGAAGCCAGTCCGAGGCCTTCTTGGCCTTCCCGTCAAGTTTCGGGTAGACCTTTTTAACGAGGCTCAGGAACTCATGGGGGTTGTCGAGGGCGTACGATGAGTCCTTGAGGAAGGGGGCCGCCTCTGGAAGGCGCATCCTCTTGAGGGGCTTGTGGAGCTTTGAGGCCTTAGAGCGCAGCTCGGTTCTCAGGGTTCTGATCTTGACTTTGAGCTCCTCCCTCCTCCGGCGCTCGTTCTCAAGCTCATCGTTTTCTGTCTCTGGGACATTTTTCAGCTCCTCAAGCCTTTTCCTCAGGGAGCTGAGTTCCCCCTCTGTCAGCGAAATCTCCCGCCTCAGCTCCTCTATCTCCTCCATTATCTCGCCTATCCTGAGCTCGGGCAGGCCCCTCCCACCGGTCTCCGAAACGTAGCGGCCGTAGAGCTCGCTCAGCTCTTTCAGGAGTTTGTTGATCCTGTAGACGTCCTTTTCAAAAAGGAGCATGAGGTACCTGCCGTGGCCGACGTGGTACTTGGAGACCTTCTCCAGCATCGCCCCGAGGTCGTCTATGGATTCCAGTGAGGAGAAAAACTTCCTTAAGGCCGTGACGTAGGTCTTCCTTTCCCTGAGGGCCATCGAGAGCAGACGGCGGTCGACCTTTGAGGGTGGTTCCTTCTCCTCAAGTTCCTTCAAAAGTTGGAGGATCTCCTCCACGAGCC
>NZ_JALXBJ010000040.1 GCF_026991495.1 Thermococcus sp.
AATTCATTCTAACGTGGGTTTTCCACTTAGAACCGATCAAAAGAAGGCCAAGTAAAAAAGTTGTATGGGTGTATAACAGGATGAAAAGGATTGGTCAAGATCTGTAGCTCCCCCAGCTTCATTCGGCCAGCTCGAACCTCGCCACCGTCTCGTAAATCGGCCCCTTCGGCGTCAGCGTGCTCTTCTTCAGCTCTATCGCGTTAACCTCGAACTCCCCGAAGTCCTCGTTGGCGAGGTCTTTAAGGGCCATCGCGAGCTTGGTCTTATCCCTGACGAACTTAACGCGGCCAATGGTGATGTGCGCCACGAAGTCCTTGTCCTTCTTGAAGCCGAGTCTCCTCATCTCCCTCTCCACATCCTGGGCAATCGCCTTTATCCCTTCGTCGTTCTCTATTCCGGCCCAGATGACGCGGACGTAGTTTGGATTCGGGAAGACGCCTATTCCCTTAACGCGAACGCGGTGCTTCTTGTACTTCTTTGCTATCTCCGCCAGGGATTTCTTGACCTCTTCAGCTAAAGCTTCGTCTATCTCCCCGAGGAACTTCAGCGTTACGTGGAGGTTCTCCCTTTCAACGAACTTTATCTTCGCTGATTTAGTCCCTATTCTCTCCTGCGCTTTGAGGAGGTTGTCCCTAACTTCTTCGCTGACATCTATAGCTATGAACGCCCTCATAGCACCACCGGGAAAAGTTGGGGAAGGGGGTTAAAGGGGTTTTGGAAATAAAAAGCAGTTCAACTGTAGTCGGCTTCCACGTAAAGACCGATTGGAACGTTCACATCCTCGTGCGATGTCCAGAACCAGTGTTTCACTGGAATCTCGACCTTATACTTGCTCTCCATCGCGTGGAAAGTTACGGTGCTGGAAGGCCCTTTGTTTTTTACGTGGCCAAGCATGACGTAGCTGGAGTAATCGCTGACACTGAAGCCGACCGTTACCGTTGCAAACCATGGTGGAAGACTGCCATCTGCCAGAGCATCTAAGATTGCCCCAACGGGTACGCCCACACAGAAACTGCAACCGTTACTTCCCGTATAGATTTCTCCATAGAAGTCCGCAACATAAATCGGTCTGTTGAGGGTTCCATTAATTCCACTTGATCTCTCCATCCAGCTGCTTGGAAAGTTGTATGGTGGCTTCCCGAGTGTTGAACCGCTCGTTATGTGTTTGACATTCCCACTGACCCTGTCTATGGTGAAGCTGTCTATCTTTGCAAAGTATCTTTCATTTCCGGTAAATAGGCACGTTGGCTGTGGGTGATAAGCGCTTTTGTAGCAGAAGTACTCTTTCTGGTAGATGTAGTGAACGGTCCCTTTAATCCACACATAGCCCCACCGGTATTCTTTGGGCACTGTAATGTCGTCCCCTCCAGCGTAGTAGTCTGTTATCGACCTTTCAAGGACTTTAACTTTTATGGAGCTCGGATCAAACTTAACCTTCTCCGATATCATGTCTCCAAATGCCACTGTAACGTCCGGCCCCCAGTACTTCAGGGCAGTTATCCCAATATCTGCCGTGCCAAAGATGTCACTCCAAACGTTGTTGTGGATGATGAGAATAGGTATCTTGACGTTTTGGAACCTCTGCTCCCTTATTGTTCTCCATTCATACCAGTGCTTTGTTGGGCTCTCTGGTGTGATTCCTTTTGATAGAGTTTTTATCCTCGCATGAGGGATGGGTACTGCGGAAGCATCTTTTAAGTTTAGCGTGAGTTCTATGCTCTTCTCAAATCCCCATCCACTTAAGGCACTCAGGGGCTTATCAACCCCATCAATCAAACTGTACACTTTACCATCCTTTTCTATCCACAGATCCACCCCTATGAAGGAGGTTTTTGAGCCAATGGTCTCCGCACTATTTTTAATCTTCTGAAGTTCACCTTTAGACAGATAAATACTGTTTTTAAAGAAGAGGTGACCACCGAGCGTGCCCCTCTTTATGACTACAATGCTTCCATTCTTGGTGAATGTCCATATGTCGTAGTACACTTTGGCTCCCTGTAAACCCTGCGGTGTGGAAACTTTTACATCAATCTTACCAATTGGTGTGGCACTTGCTATTATAGTTAGGAAGATGGAAGCTGTTAATAAGACTCCTACGAGTAGCTTCCATCGCACCAAGCTCACCTCCGAAAGTTTTTGCATTATATTTTGACCAACTTCATCTTATAAGTTTTTCTTTTTACTATACGTAAAAGCTCTTCCTTTTTTTCGGGTATAAATTCATTCCGAGTTTCATTTTTCTCTTAGAACAAACCAAAAGAAGCCTGAGTAAAAGAGTTGCATGGTGATGCAAAGAAAGAGCAAGGGGTAAAAAGAGCTCACCCCCTCACGACAACCGGGAACTCCTCCCAGGGGAAGACGATCCACTTGTCGGTCCTGAAGACGTAGAAGTCGGGAACGACCTTCGTCCAGGGCTTCATGCTGAGGCAGGCAACCTTGACCTCGCTCGCCCCGGCCTTCTTGACCTCCTCGATGACGACCTCAAGCGTCTTTCCGGTGTCGCTGACGTCGTCCACTATTACAACTTTCTTCCCTTCCAGCGAGCCGTGAAGGGGGATCGTTATGACCGGCCTCTCCATCCTCTCGTTTATGTCCTTGTAGAACTTGACGTCTATGACCTTGACCTCGACGTCGCCGAGGATGTGACTGAGCCTGACCGCTGGGATCAGGCCCCCCCGGGCTATGCCTACAATGACGTCCGGGGTGAAGCCCTTCCTCAGCTCGTCCGCTAAGGCAAAAACTGCCCTATCAACCTGCCACCACGTGAGGTAAACCTTGTCCATCTCCTCACCCCCGAATGGCGGGAGCCATCCCGACCCCACCTAAGGCTTTCCTTTGGATAATGGACGTTGAAATATTGAGGTTAAAAAGGCTATCTTAACAGGAAGCTGTCAACCCAGTCCGGAAAATGGGAAGGGGAGAAAAGGTGAACTCAGCTTATGACGCACTTGCTCCAGCCGCAGCGCGGGCAGGTGGCGCAGCCGCTCTCCATCCTGAGCTCAACTAAGACGCCGTCCTTCTCGTAGCAGACCGGACAGTAGGCAACACCGAGCAGCTCCTGTATCTTCTCCTCCGGGATCTCCGGCTTCTCGGCGTGGTGTGGATGTTCATGGGGCGGTTTTGGAGCGGAGACGTGGGAGACCGAGAAGGTCAAGCCGGGCTGAGGTTCCTTCTTCCCGTTCGTCCCGTTGATTATGGCCTCAACGTTGATGAATCTTGAAAGCCAGGGCTCGGCCTCGACCACGGCCTTCAGCTTCTCAACCGCGTACTCGCTCGGCTTCGCCTTGACGCGCTGCTTCTTCTCACCTTCAACGCTGTAGACCTGGACCGAGAGAGAGCCGTCGCGGTAGACGGTGACTCCCTTGCATCCGAGTTTGTAGGCCAAGATGTAAGCGGCTTTTACGTCCTCAACGGTGGCGTCGTTGGGCATGTTTATCGTCTTGCTCGCAGAATCAGTGAGCCAGAGCTGGATGTTTGCCTGGGCTAATATATGGTCGAGCCAGTGGATGTCCAGGGAGGTTACGAAAACGCGCTGCATCTCCTCCGGGATCTCCTCAAGGCCCTGTATTGAGCCGTAGTTGTCGCTTATCTTCTTGAGGAGCTCGTCACTGTAGAGTCCGCGCTTCTTCAGCTCGGCTTCGAAAACCGGGTCCACGTAGTAGAACTCGCCAACGGTCACGCTCTTCTTGTAGACGAGGGCGAATATCGGCTCTATTCCGCTGGACGTATCTGATATCATCGAGACGCTCCCCGTCGGCGGGCAGGTCGTGACCATGGCGTTCCTGACGCCGTGTTTCCTGATGTCCTCCACGAGATCGTCCCAGGGAAGGTTCCATATCTCACGGTGGTAGAAGCCCTCTATGGGGAGGTCTCCCTCAGGGTATTTCGTCCTCTCGTAGAGCGGGAAGCTTCCCCTCACTTTGGCCGTCTCGACACTCTGCCGGTAGGCGTAGAAAGTTAGGTACTCCGTTGCCTTCCTCATGAAGGCGAATCCCTCTTCGCTGTTGTATGGAATGCCGAGCTTGAAGAGCGCATCCGCTAAGCCCATCATCCCAACGCCTATCCTCCTTGTGAGCTTCGTGTTGCGGTCTATCTCAGGGAGCGGGAACTTGTTGACATCTATTGCGTTGTCGAGGTACTTCGCGACCTTCCGGATCACGTAGGCGTACTCGTCCCAGTCGAAGTAGGGCTTCCCTTCGTCGTCATACTTTACGAACTTGGCGAGGTTTATGCTGGCTAAATTGCAGGATTCATGGTCGTAGAGGGGCTCTTCTCCACAGTTGTGGCTCATGAAGCCGTTGCTTATGTAGGAGTGGTGCTCAGGCACCGTGAAGTCGTAGACGATTTCCTCTCCGAGGACTTCGACGCTCTCAACCGTGACGACCGGTTCGTCAATCTTCGTCTTCTTGAGGCTGAGCTTCTCCGTCTTGTAACCTTCGAAGCCTATCCTCTCCGCGAAGAGCTTCCTGCTGTAGTTCGCTATGACGAGCTCGTAGTAGCCCTCGGCCCTGTAAGTCCTCTCCTCGCCGTCCTTTGTGGTGTAGTGGAACTCTCTCTCATAGGGCCTCTCGTAGATTTTGGAGAGGATTCCAAAGAGCAAGAGCAGGTCCTGAACCTCCCTTAGGAGGTTCCTGTCCTTTGAGGTGAGTCTTACCGCTATGTCGTTGTCCACGTAGCCGTCGGCGCTGAAGAGGCCCCTCAGGAAAGCCGCTATCTCCTTCGGTTTGAGTCTGTAAACTATCTCTGGAACCCTCTTCTCGTTGCCCTTTACGAGGCTCTCAAGCCATCTGTACACCTCCCCGCGGACGCCGAGCTTTATCTGGTTGCCGTAGCGGTGGGGTTCCGCCTTGATCCTGAAATGCTTTGCGAGTATCCCCCTGATCTTCCAGGCGGTTTCTTCTTCCTTCTCGACGTTGAAGTAAAACCAGGCCCTCCTGTCGTTCACGTTGAGGTAGCCGTCTCCGATGAACCAGCCGAGGACGAATGCCAAGTCCTCCCCTATGCTCTCGCTTCCGAATTCGTCCTCCACTTCAAAGCGCGGTAGGAGGATTCTGTCTCCTTTTTTGAGCTCACCGACCTCTCTCCAGCCCTTGGGGGTCATGAGCCTATGGTCGAGGGTCGCGGTGATCTCGTAGCCCTCCTTCGTCTTGATCCTTGCGACCTTCTTCCTTCCGACCTTCCATACGTAGGCGGGGACTGCAACCGGATCAGCAACGGCAAGGGTTTTTCCGTGGATGGTTTCATATTTGACTTCCTCTCTGCCCGGCAGAAGAATCTCGACCGAGTAGGCGTAGGGTTCTCCACCCTCAGCTATCCCTTCAACTGCAACTGCCTCCTTTTTGCCTCTCTCCTTTGAGAGACTGAAGAGTTCCTCCGCCTTCAAGTAACCTTCCGGCGTCAGAACCCTCGTGTTCCCAACAACACATGGGTTAGTTGCCCTTATCTTCTCGCCCTTCGCAGGCTCCAAGACGTTCCTTCTGTTTATCACATCAAAGAACACCACACCTGGATCGGCCTTGGCCCAGGCCATGTAAGCTAACTCTTCAAAGAGGCTCTTGGGGTCTATGTCCTTGACCTTCTCGCCCGTTCTCGGGTTCACCAGCGGGTAGCGCTTGCCCTCCTTTAGAGCCTCCCAGTAGTCCTCCCAGAGGCCGACGCTTATGTTGAAGTTCGCTAAAACGTTCGTTCCAATGTTCTTCTCCTTGGCGTGGATGAACTTCTCAACGTCCGGGTGCCAGACCTCTAAGATGCCCATGTTCGCTCCGCGCCTCACACCGCCCTGCTTTATGACGTCGCTGACTGCATCTATGAGGTGCATGAACGAGACCGGGCCGCTCGCCGCTCCGGTCGTTGTTCCGACCATGTCCCCCTCAGGGCGGAGTTTGGAGAAATTGATTCCGGTGCCCCCGCCCATCTTTTGTATAACTGCCACATCGTGCGCGGCTTTCATTATGCTCTCCATGTCGTCCTCTATCGGGACAACGAAGCACGCTGAGAGCATGCCGAGGGGCCTTCCTGAGTTTATGAGGGCCGGCGTGTTGGGCATGAAAATCTGGCCCGTCATTAGCCTGAAGTACTCCTCTATCTCGTCCTCGTATTTATCAAAGGCCCCGCTCTCAAGCATCTTAACGATTTCGTCAATTGAAACCTTCATCTGGCCCTTTTCAGCGAGCTCGCGGTAGAGGTTGAGGAGCCTCTCGAAGTGCCACTTGTTGAGCTTGAAGCGCCCTATCGAGAGCTTCCCATCGTATTCGTCGAGGTTCTCCATGTACTTTTCGAGGGCTCCCAAATCGGTCTCGTGCCCCCCGTTCTTGTCGAAAACCCTCTCATCGTAGAGAACGTCGGGGATCACGGCCAGCGTTGAGACGCGCTCGTATAACTGTCTGGGGCTCTCTATTATCTCCCCTTTCTCGTTCTTCATGAGGTATCTGCTCGCTAAGACGCGGAGGGCGTTCGTCGAGAAGCGCTTGTCTATTTCATCGAGCTTGTCCTTGTTGAGTATCTTCTTCTTTTCCTCGCGTATCTCGGCCTTCTTCTTACGGTAGAGGATGTAGGCCTTGGCAACGTTGAAGAGGCCGGCGCGCATCAGCTCAAGCTCGACTA
Source organism: Thermococcus sp. (assembly GCF_026991495.1). Taxonomy (GTDB): domain Archaea; phylum Methanobacteriota_B; class Thermococci; order Thermococcales; family Thermococcaceae; genus Thermococcus. The sequence continues at coordinate 6,604 of NZ_JALXBJ010000040.1, forward strand.
TGTCCTGGATGTTCTCTATGTGCGGTGTTTCCCCTTCGTAGAGCTCGTTTATCCTCTTCACGACCCTCTTCACGACCCTGTTCAGGAGCCTCTCGTCCCTGACGCCGACTTCGAGCATTGCCCTCTGGATAGCCCACTTTATACGGTCTTTATCGAATGGTACGATTCTACCATCCCTTTTCATCACTTTTTCAACTGGCATATAAACACCCCTGACTTGTAGTTACCCTTTTCCCCTGTTATTGGTAGAATCAACAGCACAGGGCGGTTCGTCTAAAAGGTAAATATACCTTGCCCCCTCCCCAACTGCCACAGTGACAACTTTTTAGAAGATTTGCTGCCTATGGTCTCAGCTTCCTGGGGAAAATATGGGATAATTTATCCATCTAATTCGAGGCCCTCGTAGATAAGCCTCAGCCTGTAGGCGTGCTTGAGCTCCTCCCCGGCCATCATCCTGAAGATCTGGGAGAGGGAGCCCCCTGTTACCTCGGAGAGCTTTGTGTACATCTCGTAGGCGTGCTTTTCCCTCACTATTGCCTCTACGACGAGCTCCCTCAGGCTCGCTGGTTCAGCCCTTTCATCGGCGAGCATCGGCTCCAGGGAGAGGACATCGGTGTAGGCTCCGACACCGGCTTTCTCCAGGCTCTCGTTGGACAGGAGGTCTTCCATCGTCTTCCTGTGCCTCAGCTCCTCCTCCGCCATCAGCTTGAAGGTCTCGACGAGTTCTGGCCTCTCGAAGGTTGCGAAGGTCTCACCGAGCTTGTGGAGGTTGTAGAGCTCGTTCTCCTGCCAGATCACCCTCTCCAAAAGCCGCCCCAATCTCATCCTTCTTCACCCAGCTCCGCCTCAATGTACCCTGGGAGCTCCCCTATTCCAGTCAGCACGAGGTCGGGCCTTATTCCGCTCCCTTCGACATCTTCAAGGCTGCTCACACCGGTGAGGACCATTACCGCCTTCATTCCAAAGCGCTTTGCGAAGGCGATATCGGTGTCCAGCCTGTCGCCGACCATCCAGATTTCTTCAACCCCATCGAGCTTCTCCCTGGCAACATCGTAAGCCGGTTCGTTGGGCTTGCCTATTATGAGGGGCTCCGCACCGGTTGATGCCTTCAGCGCGGCTATTATCGCGCCCGCGCCCGGGTAGAGGCCCTCCTCAGCCGGGTAGGTCGTGTCCGGGTTGGTGCCTATAAACCGGGCCCCTTTTCTTACCGCCAGCGTCCCGTACTTGAGCTTCTCGTAGGTTAAATCGGGGTCGAGGCCGACGACGACGTATTCGACATCTCTCCATCCGCCCTTTTTAGCCCCTTCAACGTCCACAACGCCCCAGCCGAGGCACTTCATCTCCTCCAGAAGGCCTTCTCCCCCGATGACGAAGGCTTTTCCCGGTTTGAAGTGTTCCTCCATGTAGAGCCTCGTCGCGAGGCCTGAGGTGACGATCCTCTCCTCAGAAACTTCTATGCCCATCCTGAGAAGCTTCTCGCGGTAGCTCCCCGGGGTCTTCGTGGAGTTGTTGGTCAGCAGGACGAAGGGGATCCCCCTCCCCTTCAGGAATCCTACTGCTTCCCTGGCCCCCTTGATGGGCTCCTCACCCCGGTAGAGCACTCCGTCCATGTCGAGGATGATGCCGAGCTTCATCATTCCACCCCCTAAGGTCTCACGTGCACGTTGAGCTTTAAACTCTGGACGGTTCCGTTGACGGCCCCAAGGATGAGCCTCTCGGCGGCTGTTCCCGCGTAGTCCCCGTTCGCGGGCTTCGGAGGCAGCCCCGGCTGCCCGTCCTTGAAGAGGAGGAACCAGACCTGCCAGTCCCCGGGTTTCCCGATGCTGAAGGTGTAGTTCCTCTCGAACTCCGGCGTCCAGTTTCCTCCGATGTTCACAGGGACGGGTGGAAGCGTGACGTTGAACCAGCCGGGCATCGGGTACATCTCGTGTATCAGCGTCATGTTAGTCCTGTTGTCCCATGTGAGGTTCACCAGCCAGATCTGGACGTAGTAGGTGATGTTCCTGCCCTCGTGGTTGGCTATGCCTATGACCACCGTCCCGTTCTGGCCAACCCTGAGGTCGGTTGGGTAGCCGGCCGCCTTTCCCCCCGGTCCGAGGATGTAGAACTCGGTGAACTTCTCCCCGGGCTTCGGGTGGGTTATGACGTAGCCGAGGGTTCCGATGGAAGTCAGGATGGCTACTATCAGGACAACCGTCAGGGCCTTGTCGAGCCCGCTCGATTCCTCCCACTCCAGCCACCTCTTGACGTCCCCCATTTCCACCCGCGGAATCCACGGGTCGAAGGCCCGCTCCCTCCTGTAGATCCCGACCACCGAGAAGGTGATGTTGAAGACCGTCAGGCTGACGAGTATCGGGGTCAGCCTTATCCCCCAGGGGGTGTAGTTGAGGGCGAGGCCGATCAGGGGGACGATCGCTATGCTCAGGCCAAAGCTTAAGGCCAGGCGTTCGAGGTTGTCGAGTTCTTTCCTGTTGGGGAAGAGGGCAGTTATGAAGACGTAGCCCGGGAAGGAGATGATGAAGGAGTACTGACCGAGACCGGTATCTCCAACCGTCCTGCTTATGATAAGAATTATGAGGTAGGAGATGAGCTTGTAAAGGCTCTGACCCACCAAAAGCCAGCTTGCGTTGGTTATGAGCCTCTGCTTTAAACTCATTCTCTCCCCGGAGGAGATAGGGAGAACGTTTATTAGAATTTTGGTAAGGTGCCTTTTGGTTGTTCATTATTTTACTCAGCTTAGGCCTGTTTAATGTTTCTTGTTTTGATTTGTTTTTCAAACCTTTTGAAGCACACGTGAGTTTTTCACGTGACTTCATGTTCTCTTTTGAGCTAGGTTTTTAAATTAGCAAGTTTGACATCTAATTAGGTGATGATTTTATGGGAAATGCACTACTGGATTTCAGGAAGTTACTTAAGCTTCTCGCCAAGCTGTACGGTGAGAATGAATTCGATTCTCGAACTGTTGCGGAAGACTTGCAACATTTTTTCCAGCAAGTCGATGATCCAGAGGTTAGGTCAAGGCTCCTTGAGAGGATAACGCCAAAGCTGATATCCAACGATCTCCGCAGGTTATATATGATGGGCTTCCTCAGGCGCCGGAAGGTTCCGAGGGAGTGTGAAAGCAAGAAGGGAAAGAGATACAACTGTGGCTATAAATATATGTACAGCATAAACAATCAGGGGTGGAGTTATCTGAGAAAACTTGTGAAGAACGAAGAAAAACATTCCCTTCTATTTTCCACTGTTTCCGAGGACATCGAAGAAATCTTGGAGAAGATGAGGGTTGGTATGATGAAACTTAAAGTGGTGACTGCCTTGGAAAAAGGAAACATTGAATTGGCAATGATCCTATGGGACCTTTATGGGGGTGAGTCAGAGAAAAAATTCCAGTCCAGGGGGTTTAGACGGTTCATCCGAAAGAAGGAGTTATTTAAAATGGATACAAACTGCTGGATGAATATGTTCTACTTGGGGAGGCAGATATTTTCTCTCAAAAGGGAAATACGGCTGAAAGATTTAATGATAGACCAGCTTAAGAGAGAACTCGAAGCGTGTATTAAATCCAAGCGTGTGGGGTTTAGAGAGATTCTAGAAATGTCCAAGAACCTTCACCCGATTAATGAAGAACTTTAGCGTCTTTGGGTTCTTCTGTAATCCTCAGATTCAAAAAACAGAAAAGACATCAAACCTCAAGCTCCTCTCCAGGTTTGAGGATGACAACTTCGGCTTTATCGCCAACGAGCCTCTTGAACTCCTCCGGGTCCTGAGCTATCGGCGGCCAGGTGTTGTAGTGCATCGGCACGACCTTCTTCGGCTTCAGCAGTTCGACAGCCTTTGCCGCTTCCCTCGGCCCCATCGTGAAGTGCCCGCCTATCGGGAGAAGGGCAACGTCAATCGGCCCGTAGAGCTCGCTGAAGAGACCCATGTCGAGGAACACGAAGGTGTCTCCGGCGTGATAGATCGTCTTCCCGTCGAGCTTGACTATGAAGCCCGAGGCGTTGCCTATGCTGTGAACTCCGTCACTGCTTGAGTGCCAGGCCGGAACCTGGACTATTCCAATGCCGTCAATCTCAGTCGGCCCGTAGTTCATCCCTATTGTCTCAACCTGCCCGTTGGCCTGCCCGCTGATGTAGTTGGCAACGTCGTACATTGCCACTATCTTTGCACCGGTTCTCCTGGCGATCTCTATGGAATCGCCTATGTGGTCGCCGTGGGCGTGGGTAACTAAAATCAGGTCTGCCTCAAGCTCATCCGGCTTGGCGGCCGCCTGCGGGTTGCCGCTGAGGAACGGGTCTATCAGGATCTTCTTGCTCCCCTCGATGTAAAAAGCTGCGTGTCCTAAAAAGCGCACCTTCACCATCTCCACCACCTCCAACTTAAAATAACCCAAGCTTACTTAAAGCTTTCGATGGCCCAGAAAAGCCCACTGATGCACTTGTTAAGCTCAATGATGTCCCAACTATCTCCGATGTCCGTTTTGGGAAAGCTTATATACGATTCCACGGAGATTTTAACGGTGAGGTTCATGACACTCGACTACTTCTTCAGGCCAAGGGGCATAGCTGTCATCGGCGCATCGAACGACCCCTTAAAGCTCGGCTATGAAGTCTTCAAGAACCTCAAGAAATACAGAGACGGGAAGGTTTATCCGGTAAACGTTAAGGACGAGGTCGTTCAGGGCGTTAGGGCCTACAAGAACGTCAAGGAAATCCCCGGTGAAGTTGACCTCGCGATAATAGTTGTTCCCAAAAGATTCGTGAAGCAGACGCTTATTGACTGTGGGAAGAAAGGCGTTAAAGGAGCGGTAATCATAACGGCAGGTTTTGGCGAGACGGGCGAGGAGGGCAAGAAGGAGGAGCGCGAACTGGTGGAGATTGCCCACCGGTACGGCATGAGGCTCATCGGCCCGAACTGCGTCGGCGTTATGAACACCCACAACGAGGTGAACGCGACCTTCATAATGGACGCAAGGAAGGGAGATATAGCCTTCGTCAGCCAGAGCGGAGCTTTGGGAGCGGGAATAGTCTACAAAACTGTGAAAGAAGGAATAGGCTTCTCCAAGTTCGTAAGCGTTGGGAACATGGCCGACCTCGACTTCGCGGAGCTAATGGAGTATTTAGCGGACACCGAGGAGGACAAGGCGATTGCCCTCTACATCGAGGGGGTTAAGGATGGCAGGAAGTTCATTGAGGTGGCGAAAAGGGTTACAAAGAAGAAGCCAGTCATAGCGCTAAAAGCCGGGAGGAGCGAGAGCGGAGCAAGAGCTGCATCGAGTCACACGGGTTCTTTAGCAGGAAGCTGGAAGATTTATGAAGCTGCTTTCAAGCAGGGCGGTGTCCTCATAGCCGAGACCATAGACGATATGCTCAGCATGGCGAGGGCCTTCACACAGCCACTGCCCAGAGGAAAGCGCGTCGCGATAATGACGAACGCAGGCGGTCCGGGAGTTTTAACGGCGGATGAGATAGACAAGCGCGGGCTGAAGCTGGCGAACCTTGAGGAAAAGACGATAGAGGAGCTACGCTCCTTCCTTCCGCCGATGGCGGCAGTAAAGAACCCGGTTGACATGATAGCCTCCGCTCGGGGAGAAGACTACTACAGGGCAACCAAGGCCCTTCTGCAAGATAAGAACGTTGACATGCTCATAGCGATATGCGTCGTTCCAACCTTCGCTGGAATGACACCGACGGAGCACGCTGAGGGAGTCATCCGGGCAGTTAAGGAGGTAAACAACGGAAAGCCTGTTTTAGCACTCTTCATGGCGGGCTACGTGAGCGAGAAGGCCAAAGAACTGCTTGAGAAGAACGGAATCCCAAGCTATGAGAGGCCGGAGGATGTGGCAGCCGGTGCCTACGCCCTCGCCCAGCAGGCGAAGAACGCCGGCGTTTTGGGGAGGAGTGAGTGATGGAGGTCAAAGCGGATTCCCGTGAAAGAAAAGTTCCCAAGACCCCCACCAATCCCGTTACTATAGACGACCTCTACGGGAGAATGAAGGCTCTGGTAGGTGAAGTTAAGGAGGATTCACACTTAGTTTTGGCGGAAATTAGATGAGTTGGAGGTGCCGTTTAGATGGCGAAGGTTACAGAGGTAGTGTTGTGGGACAGGCCCGGGGAGAGGGTTCTCCTCCTCGGAAACCACGCGATAGCAAGGGGAGCGCTCGAAGGCAACATAGCGGTTTTTGCAGCGTATCCCGGAACGCCCAGCTCAGAGCTTACTGACACGATGGCGGCAGTTGCAAAGAAGGCGGGCGTTTATATGGAGTACTCCACCAACGAGAAGGTGGCATTTGAGACAGCTTTGGCGGCGGCCTGGAGTGGCGTTAGAGCAATGACGGCAATGAAGCACGTTGGCCTAAACGTCGCCATGGACAGCTTCATGACGGCAAGCTACATGGGCGTTGACGGCGGGCTGATAGTTATGGTCGCCGATGACCCGAGCATGTGGAGCAGTCAGAACGAGCAGGACACGAGGGCGATAGCCAAGAACACCGGGGTTCCCGTCTTAGAGCCTTCGAGCGTTCAGGAAGCGAAGGACATGGTGAAGTACGCCTTTGAGGTGAGCGAGAAGTACGGCCAGATGGTGATACTCAGAACGACGACGAGGAGCTCCCACATGCGTGGCGACGTCGTTCTTGGAGAACTGCCCGAGGAGATAAAGAACGCAAAGAGAAAGTTCGGGAACTTCAAGAAGAACCCGGAGAGGTACGTTGACATACCCGCCTTCCAGAGGAAGAAGCACCCCTGGCTGCTCGAAACTATCGAGAAGTTCCGCGAGGAGTTCAACGAGAGCCCATTCAACTGGATTGAAGGCGATGAGAACGCAAAGGTCGGTATAATCGCTCCGGGCCTCAGCTACGCCTACGTGAAGGAGGCTTTAGCATGGCTCGGCGTCGAGAACGTCAAGTTGCTCAAGCTCGGAACGCCTTACCCGGTTCCCTACGGCCTGCTTGAGAAGTTCTTCGATGGGCTTGAGAGGGTTCTCATAGTTGAGGAGCTTGAGCCGGTCGTTGAGGAGCAGGTGAAGGTCTGGGCCTACGACAAAGGCCTGAGAATCCCAATCCACGGGAAGGACATCGTGCCAAGGGTCTATGAGATGACGACGAGGAGGGCTGTGGAGACCGTAGCAAAGTTCCTCGGACTGGAAACTCCGATAAACTTCGAGGAGATAGACAGAAAGTACGAGAAGGTCTCAAAGATAGTCCCGCCAAGGCCACCGAGCCTCTGTCCAGCGTGCCCACACAGGAACACATTCTACGCGATTAGGCGCGCCGCATCGCCAAGGGCCATATTCCCGAGCGACATAGGCTGCTACACCCTCGGCGTTCTGCCACCGCTCAAGACAGTTGACACCACAATAGCGATGGGCGGCTCGATAGGAATGGCTCACGGCCTCGACGTCGCTTTGAACGGCGTTCCAGGCGAGGAGGAGAGAAAGACCGGCAAGGAGAAGAAGATAATCGTTGCTACCATAGGAGACTCGACCTTCTTCCACACCGGTCTGCCGGCTTTGGCAAATGCCATCTACAACCGCTCCAACGTGGTCATAGTCGTCCTCGACAACCTCGTTACAGCGATGACGGGCGACCAGCCGAACCCCGGAACCGGCGATACACCTCACGGACCGGGCAAGAGGATACTCATTGAGGAAGTCGCGAAGGCGATGGGAGCTGACTTCGTCAAGGTCGTTGATCCGTACGACATAAAGGCAACTGAGAGGGCAATCAAAGAAGCTCTGGCCGTTGAAGGCGTAAGCGTCGTCGTTTCAAGGCAGCCCTGTGCACTCTACAGGATAGGCCAGATGAGAAGGAAAGGAGAGAAGTGGCCTATCTACCACGTCATCGAGGACAAGTGTACCGGCTGTAAGATCTGTATCAACGCCTACGGCTGTCCGGCAATATACTGGGACGCCGAGACAAAGAAGGCCAAGATAGACCCGACGATGTGCTGGGGCTGCGGCGGCTGTGCTCAGGTGTGTCCGTTTGACGCTTTTGAGCCCATGGAGGAGGGTGAGTGAGATGAGAGAGTATAACATCGTTATCACCGGAGTAGGCGGTCAGGGAATTCTCACTGCGGCCAACCTGCTCGGCTGGGCGGCTTTGAGGGCAGGCTATAAAGTCCGCGTTGGAGAAGTCCACGGCATGAGCCAGCGCTTTGGGAGCGTTATCGCCTACGTCCGCTTTGGCGAGGACGTTTACGGAGCGATGGTTCCCGAGGGAAAGGCCGACGTTGTACTCTCCTTTGAACCTGTCGAGGCTTTACGCTACATCAACTACCTTAAGAAAGGCGGTCTTGTCTTCACGAACGCCCGCCCGATTCCGCCTGTTCAGGTCTCAATGGGACTCGCTACCTACCCGACGCTGGAGGAGATGAGGAAGATCATCGAGGAGGACTTCGGGGGCAAGTTCATGGCCTTCGACGCTGAAGAGTTAGCCCTCAAGGCGGGGAACATCGTTACTACCAACGTCGTCCTCATCGGGGCTCTAACCCAGACGCCGGGCTTCCCGCTCTCAGCCGAGCACGTCAGGGAAGTTATTAAGGTAAGCGTTCCGCCGAAGACGATAGAGGTAAACATGAAGGCCTTCGATTTGGGGGTTGAGGCCGCGAAGGAGATGCTGGGGCTTTGAAGGCTCTCTTGTCCCTTTTTCCTTCCCCTGGCTGAGCCTTTTACTGCCCTTTATCTCACGAAACCCTTATAACTTACCCCCCGGTAAGTAACTTACGGTGGGGTAAGTTGCTGTTCGATCTTCAGCCAAAAACCCGGCGTGAGGATCTGTACGACAGGGAGAATGGACTGAGGGAGTTTCAGAGCGCAGTGAACCTGGGTGAGAACCTGATCCTCCTGCTCGGCATAAGACGCCTCGGGAAAAGCTCCCTCCTCAACGTTGCGCTCGCAGAGTCTGGAATGCCCTACGCAAAAATCGACGTCCGCTCCCTCTACTTCACCCACGGCTCAATACCCCAAGAGATTCTTGCCCGAAAAATCCTTGATTCTCTCCTCTCAACCGTTTCGGCCCGTAAGTCGCTAAGGCTTAGGCTTGAAAAGGCCTTGAGTTCCATCCGCGGGCTGAGGGTCTCGGGCCTGAGCGTGGAGTTCGAGAGGAAACCTGACCTTGCAGAAATCCTTGAAAAGATAAGCTCATGGGCTGAGAACGAGAACCTGAGGGCGATAATTGCCTTTGATGAGGCCCAGTACCTCAGGCTTTCGGGGATTCGCTACGACGGTTTAATAGCTTATGCAGTTGATAACCTCCCCGGGATAACCTTTGTTTTAACCGGCTCAGAGGTTGGAGTGCTCCACGACTTTCTTGGCCGTGAGGATCCCAAAAAACCCCTCTTTGGCAGATACGCGAGGGAGATAGTGCTTCAAAGGTTCAGGCGGGAGGAAAGCGTGGACTTCCTCAGAAGGGGTTTCGAAGAGGTCGGCATTGAACCGGGTATGCAAGAGATCGAGGAGGCCGTTGAGAGGCTCGACGGCATAGTCGGCTGGCTCACGATGTACGGTTATCTCCGCGGGATTAGAAAGCTTCCCCATGTCCAAGCTATGGACGAACTCTTCAACATGGCCGAAAAGCTGATCCGGGAGGAGCTTTCGTCCCTCATCCAGAACAGTAGGAGGTACGGGGTTATACTGAAGGCAGTCGCCATGGGAAACGTTAGGTGGAGCACCATAAAGGAGTACGTGGAGTTCAAGATGGGGCCGATAAACGACGCAAAGTTTTCCATTCTCCTAAAGAACCTCCTCAAGTACGGCTACCTTGAAAAGAGAGGAAACGAGTATGCAATCCCCGATCCGGTCGTTAAGGAAGTCGTGAAGAACCTTCAACTTGCCCCCTGGTAATCTACAGCTCCCACCACTGCCCTTGTACCTCTTTTACGGCCGAGACCGTCCTTAGAGCCTCATAGGAAGGCGTAATAGGAACTTCCCTTATCTCCCCCGACAGGTAGCCCTTGATGAATGCCGGCAGGCCTTTGTCAAGGCCAACGGAATAGCCACCCTCGAAGATTACAGCGAGCGGATAGCGGGAGAGCGTTGAGCCGGCGTAGGCAAAGAAAACCTCGCTTAACCTGAGTGTCGTCAGGTTCTCGCCGAGAAAGCCGTCGAAGCCGGCCGAGACAACGATGAGCTTTGGTCTGAACTGGGCTATTATTGGCAGGACGATTTCCTCCCAGGCGTAAACGTAGTCATCGTCTCCAGCGTAGTGGGGCATGGGGATGTTGATTTTCGTCCCCTCTGCTCCCCTGCCCCCGACCTCGTATTCGTACCCGCTCATCGGGTAGATGTCGCGCTCGTGGAGGTCTATGTGAACAGCTTTGCCGTCGTTCCAGAGTATCTCCTGTGTGCCGTTACCGTGGTGGGCGTCGAAGTCTACAACCAAAACCTTTCCGAGCTTTTCCTCCGCCACTTTGGCCGCGTAGGCCGAGTTGTTGAAGATGCAGAAGCCAAGAGTCGGAGCATTTAAAGCCCTCCCGTTTCTGCCCGCGTGGTGTCCGGGGGGTCTGACAAGGGCCAGGTAAAGCCCCTTCCTCTCAACTGCCAATTCAGTGGCTTTTTTAGACGCTCCGAAGGCCGTAAGGGAAGCCTTCCACGTTCCTGGGGAAACGTAGGTGTCCGGGTCGAGGTGGGAGAAGTCCCTGGCCATGTCCTTCACGAGCCTGACGTAGTCCCCATCATGAACCCTCAGAAGTTCCTCCTCCTGAACCGGCTCCGGTTCGATCGGCTCCCAGAGGCCGGTCCTCTTAAGGGCTTCTATCGCCCTTAAAAGCCTCCCGGGGTTCTCGGGGTGGTATTCCTTCGGCCTGTGCTCGAGGAAAGTGGACGAATAGAGGACTCCAAACCCCACTCAGAAGTACCCCCTGTCCTCCTCCTTCATGGACTTCTTTATCTCGCTCAGGAGCGCCTCCGCCTCCTCGGGCTTCATCCCCACCTTCTGGGTCAGGAACTTTACTATCTCCTCCTCGCTTGCCCCTTTCTTGATGCGTTCTAAGACCATCAGTGCTATCCTCTCAAAGATGGCCTCGTTAAACTGCTCCGAGAGCCCGAGGGTATCCATCAGGACGCCCATCCCGACGAGGAGGGCCGTGAGAGCGTCGTTGAACTCCTCCTTTCCAAGGGTCTTCTCGTCGAGGTCGACACGGAGCGTGACCTCATCGTTCACACCGCTCAGGGTGAACTTTATGAGGTTCAGGCGCTCGTTGAGGACGAGGAGGGCGTGGTAGGTCTTGACCCTCTCCTCAAGGTTCATTGCTATCGTCTCGATCCCTGAGGGCACGGCGAGCCTCACGAAGCCGTCTGGAAAGAGGACGTTCAGCAGAAAGGGCACCTTTGGGTGTTCCGCCACGTACTGCCCCTTCCCCACCTCCTTGACGCTCCATGGTAGGTCCACGGGGTCTTCCGCATCGTCCCTTCCAGCCCTGAGCCACCCGAGCACGGTATCCTCTATCATGGAATCACCATGGGATGTAGGCTCAACCCCATAAAGTTTTTTTGCCCTTCGCCCTCTCATGGCCGGGTGGTGCACTTGGATTTCCTGTACACGTACCGCACGTTCAGCCTTGAGCTCCCGCTCACGGAGCCTGAAAAAGCTCGCTTCGTCATCCTCGGTGTTCCATTCGACGGCACGACGAGCTTCAAAGGGGGCGCCCGTTTCGGGCCGACTCTGACGAGGCACGCAACCCTGAACCTTGAGAGCTACATCCTCGACTACGGCCTGGACATCGCCGACCTTCCCGTTGCAGATATCGGCGACATCGCGGTCGTAGCAGGGGATCCGAGAAGGACAGCCGACAGGGTGAGGGAGACCATAGAGGAGCTCAAAGAGGCCAACCCGAAGGCGGTGCCCGTACTCCTTGGAGGGGAGCATTCGCAGACGTTAGGGGCCGTTGAGGCTCTGAAACCTAAAAGCTACGTTGTCTTCGACGCGCACCTCGACCTGAGGGACAGCTACGGCGACAACCCCTACAACCACGCCTGCGTCGCCAGGAGGATAAGCGAACTGGGCGTTGGAGAGGCCATGTTCGGGATAAGGAGCGGAACTGGGGAGGAAGTGGAGTATGCGGACGCGAGGGGCATAAAGTGGGTTCACGCGAGAGATTACAGCTTCGATGCATTCATAGAGCTTGTCAGGCCCCTCCCAGAGCCGGTTTACCTTTCGATCGACGTTGACGTCTTCGACCTCGGCCTCGTCCCATCAACGGGGACGCCGGAGGCCGGCGGCCTCTCCTTCTGGGACGTGGTGGAGGCGGTGGAGTGGCTGACCGAGAAGAAGTCCGTGGTCGGCGTTGACATAATGGAGGTCGCTGGTGAGGCCTTGGGTGACCCAACTTCCCTGACCGCTGCTAAGCTGCTCTTCTACCTCCTCGGGGCCATGGGCAGGCTGTGAGCCGGTTCTATGGTTTGGCTTTCGTGTTTTCCCCTCCTTACCCTTTGATATTTTCGATCAGGCTGGATGAATGGCCCAAACTTCCATCGGCGTCTTGCAATGTACCCATTGTTCCATCGGTGGACTTTCCTTTCCATAAACCCTTAAATAGGCCTTTTCCAATTATCACATCGGTGAGGTAGTATGGGTCTCGAAGAAACCCTCGAAACCTTCCATTCACTTAAGGTCAGGGCCGTAACCCCCAGACCGGACTCAATGCCGATAGTTGAGGAGGGAACGGGTATCTTAGACGTCCTCAAGATACTCAGGACGAGGCACCACGTCTGGGTCGTTGAGGACAGGGAGACCATGAAGCTGACGGGTGTTATAAGGTACTTGGATGTCATAGACATCCTCCTCCCCCCCGAGGCGCACCGCTTCAGACTGGGGATGACGGGGAGAACAATGAAGTCGGCCCTCGGCGGCGCGAGCAGCGCGGGGGACGTTGCCGAGAGGCATCCCCTAACCATCAACGCCGACGCCACGGTTCTCGACGCCCTGATGAAGATGAAGAAGTACAAGATACAGGTCTTGGCGGTCGTAGACGACGGAAAGCTGGTCGGTGAGGTCAGCCTGAGGATACTGATAGACGAATTGCTAAGACTAAGCCGGGTGGGTGGTGCCCAATGGAAACCGTGACGTGGCTGCTCTTCACGATAGGCATCGCCCTCATCCTCGCCAAGATAGGGGACAGCATAATAGAGCGCTTTGAGCTCCCCGGAGTTTTGGGGGAGCTGATAATGGGTATGATACTTGGAAACCTCGTCTACTTCGGCCTCGTTTCCCCCCACTACCTGCCAATAGTGAGCGGGCAGGGCTTTACGACGGACATAACCCAGATATCCGAGTTTTTAGCAAAGCTGGGAATAATATTCCTGCTCTTCCTCGGTGCCCTCGATACCGACATCGATCAGCTTAAGAGCACCGGGGTCACGGCAACCGTTTCAACTGTCTTAGGCGTTTTCACGCCCCTCATAATAGCCTGGTACGCCCTCATGGCGATGGGCTACCCGAGCAGGGAGGCTTTCGCCGGCGGCGTCCTCCTCACGGCCACGAGCATAGGCCTCACCGTTCGCGTCATGATGGATCTCGGGGTGCTCAAGAGTGAGGTTGGGGCGGCCTCCCTCAGCGCGAGCGTCATGGACGACTTCCTCGGCATAGCCCTCGTCATCTTCGCCGTCGGGACCGGGAGTCTGCTCAACCTGACTGTCAAGATAGTGGCGTTCTTTGTAATAACGGGTGTAATCTGGTGGTACCTCGTTGACTACTACATCAAATTCGCCGAAAGGCTTCACGTTGAGAAGGGAATCCTCGGGATGGCCCTCGGGATGATGTTCCTCTTCGCGGCTTTAGCTGAAGGCTGGTTTGCAGCTGCTATTGAGGGCGCATTCATGATGGGCCTGACCCTCTCAAAGCTCCCAGAAGGAAAGCGCATGATGGACGACGTTAGGGCCATAGGCTACGGTCTGCTTATACCTTTCTTCTTCGTGCACACAGGCGCTATGCTCAACCTCACCGTCTTCGAGCACAGGAACGCCCTCGTCCTCGCGACCGTGATGAGCCTAATAGCGGTCATTGGGAAGATAATAGGCAGGGGATTCGGAGCCTGGATAACGGCCTGGGGTAGAGGAAGGAGCTTCCTCACGACGAGGGAGAACTTCTGGATGTCCCTGCAGATGGGCATAGGCTCTATCCCGAGGACCGAGGTCGCGCTGGTTGACCTGATGGTTGCGATACAGGGGAAGGCCATACCACCGAAGGACGCGCCGGACTTTGTAGCGGCAACGCTGATCTTCATAACGGTCTCCGTCCTGATAACGCCGCCTCTCCTCAAGTGGGCCTTCAAGGCGGAGATAGAGAAGGCGAAGAGGGCGAGAGCGGAGGAGAAGATAAGGCGCGTCCAGGAGACGAAGGAAAGGATAAAAGAACTCAAGGGGCGCTGAGCCCCTCTTTTTTCACCCGAAGAAGGCCCCCATCATGTCCATCTGCTCGTCGCTCATGCTCTTTATTTTGAACTCCGGCATCTCGGGGAGAAGCTTCTCGTAGTCCTCCTTCGTTACCTCCTTAGCTTTTCCGTTCTCGACGAGGTAGAAAACCCCGTAGTCAGGATCGCGGTAGGCAACGAGGAACCTCTCAACTTCGATGTCGTCGAAGTTCACGAAGATGACGTTTCCCCCGGTATATGGGCGTTTGCACTTGAAGGGGAAGCTTGAGGAGTTGAGCATCGCATCGCCGAGGGCCTGGTTTGCCCTCTCGCCGTTTATCTCGGTCCAGAATTTCCTCCCCTCGAAGTCTCCCTCAACGACTATCAGGAACCTCTGACCGTCGAGTTCAACTATGGGGGCACCCTTCTCCTCGAGTATCTTGAACAGCTCGCCGATTGTCTCGGCGTTCCTAAGCGAGGCAACGAATCCTTCAACCTTCATAGCGTTCACCGCTACCCATTGAAAGGCCGGGTATAAAAGCTTAAGTATCGCCCACCCTATTTATTCGAGGGGCCGGCTTGGCCTGGGAAAAACACTACGTCAGAAAGTGGACTGAAGTCCTCGTCTTCTCATTCCTCGCGGGCTTAGTTGGGGGACTGGGGGCCGTGGTTTTTAGGTTCCTCATAGCGGTTATCCACGGGTTCTTCTTTGGTAAGCTCCTGCCCCTCGTAACTCTCCAAGCCGGAAGATTTAACCTCGGCTACATCCTTCTTCCTGCAACTGGGGCCCTCATCGTGGGCCTAATAATCCTTAGGTATCCCGAAATCAAGGGCAACGGCATACCGGAGGTGATAGAGGCAGTTATCTTCAAGGGAGGGAACATCCCCGGGAGCTTTACCATAGCCAAGATAGTGGCGACCTCGATAACGATAGGCTCCGGCGGGAGCGCGGGCAGGGAAGGGCCGATAGGTTTCATTGGGGCTTCCCTGACTTCACTCTTAGCCAAGTGGTTCGGCCTCTCAAGGGAGATGAAGAAGCTCCTCGTCACCTGCGGTTTAGCTGCCGGAATCGCAGGAACCTTCAACACGCCCTTGGCTGGGGCGATGTTCGCCCTGGAAGTTGTTTACATGGGTGCCTTCTCGATAAACCTCGTTCCGATATTCCTCTCAGCTATAACGGGCAACGCCGTAACTCTGGCACTCCTCAAAAGGGCCTTTGAGGTAGAGATACCAACGAACCTTGGAAACACCCTCGTGGAGCTTCCTTTCTTCTTTCTCCTCGGGATAATCCTCGGCGTTCTCGCGGCTTTCTACGCCCGCTTTCTCTATGGCATCTTTGATAGGTTCTCGGCTTCAAGGGTTCTAGAGTGGACCAAACCATTCCTCGGCGGACTGGGGGTTGGTCTAATAGGCTTCCTATTCCCGGGCTACGGTGTCTTTGGCATAGGCTACGATGGGATGAGACTGGCCTTCTACGGGAAGCTCGGGATAGGTCTTCTCCTCATCCTGGCGCTCGCCAAGATGCTCGCGACTGCCCTAACGATAGGTTCGGGCCAGAGCGGTGGAATCTTCGCGCCGAGCCTCTACATAGGGACGATGTTTGGGGCGTCTTTTGGTGAAATGCTAAACCTTCTCCTCCCGTCAATTCACGCTAATCCCGCGGTTTACGCCCTCGCCGGAATGGCGGCCTTCTTCAGCGGGATGACGCAGGCGCCTATAACCCAGATTCTTATGGTGACGGAGCTTACGAAGAGCTACGCTGTTTTACCTGCCGTCATGACCTCCGCGACCATGGGCTTCCTAAGTGCGAGGCTATTCCTGAGGGGCGACTCAGTTTACACCATGAAGCTCACGAGGAAGGGCTACCACATAAAGACCGGGAAGCCGGTCATCCTTGAGACCATCTCGGTGGGTGAGATAATGACGGGGGAGCCAGTTTACGTCACCGCTGACATGACGCTCTTCGAGGTGGAACGTCTCATATCCGAAACCGGCCACGACTGCTTTCCAGTGGTGAACGAGGGGATGAAGGTCATTGGAGTTATCGGCGTCAAGGACATTCTGAAAAAGCCAACGTCCCTCAAAAGGATCAAGGTGGGTAGGGTTCTCGGTCAGGATTATGGAGTTACCTTTCCGGCCGAAACGGCCCAGGATGCCCTCGAAAAGCTGATGAACTACGACCAGAACCTCCTGCCTGTCGTGGAGAGCCCAGAAAGCAGAAAGCTCATCGGCGTGGTCACCAAAAGGGACATATACCGCGCCTACTACCGCGGACTGGAGGGCATGTACATAGAATGAGGTGGTTCCATGCAGGTTGATGCCGACCTTCACATCCACTCGCGATACTCCAAAGCGGTTTCGAAGGCCATGACGATTCCAAACTTAGCGGAAAACGCGCGCTTCAAGGGTCTCGACCTGGTGGGAACAGGAGACATACTGAACCCAAAGTGGGAGGAAGAGCTTCTCAGATACGCAGAAAAGGTCGATGAGGGAGCCTACGAGAGGAACGGAACCAGGTTTCTCCTCACGACGGAGGTCGAAGACAGTAGAAGGGTTCACCACGTCCTGATCTTTCCGGACATAGAGACCGTCCGCGAGATGCGCGAGAGGCTGAGGCCCTATTCGAGCGATATTGAAACGGAAGGAAGGCCACACCTGAGCCTTTCAGCTGGAGAGATAGCGGACTTAGCGAACGAGCTGGACGTTTTAATAGGCCCGGCCCACGCCTTCACTCCCTGGACGAGCCTCTACAAGGAGTACGACAGCCTTAAGGAGGCCTACGGCAACGCGAAAATCCACTTCCTTGAGCTGGGCCTCTCTGCTGACAGTGAGATGGCAGATAAAATCAAAGCTCACCACAGGCTCACCTACCTCAGCAACAGCGACGCCCACTCGCCAATGCCCCATCGCTTGGGCAGAGAGTTCAACCGCTTTGAAGTTAAGGAGGCAACCTTCGAGGAAATCAGGAAGGCAATTCTGAAGCGCGGTGGGAGGAGAATCGTCCTAAACGCGGGTCTCGATCCTCGCCTTGGTAAGTACCACCTTACAGCCTGCTCCCGCTGCCACACGAAGTACAGCCTTGAGGAAGCGAAGGCTTTCCACTGGAAGTGTCCGAAGTGTGGAGGCCGAATAAAGAAAGGCGTGAGAGATAGAATTCTTGAGCTTGCCGATACTGACGAGAGGCCGAAGGACAGGCCCCCATACATACACCTCGCCCCCCTTGCGGAGATAATAGCGATGGTCATCGGGAAGGGGGTTGAGACGAAGGCAGTGAGGATTGTATGGGAGCGCTTTTTACGGGAGTTCGGGAGCGAGATAAGGGTTCTCGTTGACGTCCCGGTCGAGGCTCTGGCAGGTGTTCACGAGGACGTTGCAAAGGCTATCTGGGCCTACAGGAACGAAAAGCTAATAGTCATCCCCGGCGGTGGCGGAAAATACGGGGAGATAAGGCTGCCCGAGGAGATAAGGAAGGCTGAGATTGAAGAGCTTGAGAGCGTTGAGGTTGAGCTTCCCGAGGAGAAACCAAAACAGAGGAGCATAACGGAGTTTTTGGGAGTTAGGTAAAGTTGCCGGATATGAGTGGCAAAATTTGACAAAAGTTGTTAGGTAGAATTGGCAAGATTTAACGAAAAATGCGGAATATGAGTTGCAAGATGGCAATGCACCGGAGGTGAAACCTTGAGGGAATCGGAAATAATCCGGCTCTTCATGAGGCGTCTAAAGAACCAGGGGGATTTGCCCCTCGGCGACGATGCTGGAGCTATTAGGCTCGGCGACGTATGGCTCGTAGCTACAGACGACATGCTCGTCAGGAAAACCGACGTTCCAGATATAATGACGCCGGAACAGGTCGGCTTCAAGGCGGTAACGATGAACGTGAGCGACGTTGCAGCGGTGGGGGCAAAGCCCTTAGGCTTTCTCTTCTCCCTCGGCGTTCCATGGGATGTGAATGAGGACTACCTCGAAGGAATCGCTGAGGGGATTGAAAAAGCCCTTGAGTTCTATGACGTTCCCGTTTTGAGCGCTGACACGAACGAGGCTGACGACCTGATAATAGACGGTGCTGCCCTCGGAGTTACGGAAAGGCCGCTCACCCGCTCGGGGGCAAAGCCCGGTGATCTAGTGTGCGTTACCGGTGATCTGGGAAGGGCCTTAGCGGGCTACCTCGTCTGGAGGGAAGGCCTTGAAGCGCCCGAGAAGACCCTTAAAGTCCTTTACGAGAAGTTTCTTGAGCCCAAGGCGAGGGTGAGAGAAGGGATAAAGCTCAGCGGAATAGCCAATTCTGCCATAGACGTGAGCGATGGCCTCTCCAAGGAGCTCCACCTCCTGGCGAGAATGAGCGGTGTGAGGATAGAGCTCGGCTCCGAAAGCCTCCCGATAAGGGATGAGGTAATTGAGGTTGCCGGGCTTCTCGGGAAGGACCCCGTTGAGCTGGCCCTTTTGAGCGGGGAGGAGTTCGAGCTCGTTTTCACCGTCGAGCCTGAAAAGGCACCAAGTTTAGACTTCGACTTCTCGGTCATCGGGAGGGTCGTTGAGGGTGAGGGCGTTTACCTCGATGGAAAGCCGCTTTCCCCCCTCGGCTGGGAGCATATGGAACACATGAACGTTTATTAAGGATAGCGACAAATTGATACGGTGGTCACCGTGAAGGTGGGGGAACTCCTCAAGACCGTAGAGCCGGGGCAGAGGAGGAGCGTTGAGAAGTGCATGGAACTGTGCGATCTCAAGGACCCCAACCAGGAGATAGTGAGGGAGCTCAACGAGGACGTCGTGAGGTTCGTGAAGCTGCTCTCCAATAAGCTGCGCTTTCAGATACTCAGGATGCTCCTGGACAGGTGGCTCTGCGTGTGCCTCATAGCGAACGCGCTCGGTCAGGATCAAACGCTGATAAGCCACCATCTCCGGTCCCTGAAGTCCCTCGGCCTCTTGGAGGAGAGAAAGGAGGGGAAGCTGAGGCTCTACAGGGCCAAGAGGTCAGTGGTTGAGGAGTACCTCAACATGCTTTCCTCCGAGCTCCTGTGAGGTGTTCCAATGAAACTCCAGGGGATGGTGGATGAATTCGTCCGCGGCTCAGGAGGCTACTGGGAGCCCTTTGAGATGTTCGCAGCATTGGTTGAGGAGGTCGGTGAGCTCGGAAGGGCACTCCTATCCAAGGAGGGCGTCAAGGGCTCCCCGGAAGCTTCGAACCTCGGTGAGGAAATGGGGGACGTACTCTTCGCCCTCGCGTGTCTGGCGAATTACTACGGTGTAGACTTGGAAAAAGCCCTCGCCAGCACCGTTGAGAAGTACCGGAGCCGAGAGATCTAACGCGGCCTTTCGATTTACGTGGAAATGAAGGTTTTTTAAGGCACTCCCCAACATCCCTTGGCTGTCTATCCTACCGGCGGGGGCAAGATCATGGAAACTTTAAGGGTTGCACTGGCATCGGACTGGTACTACCCCAAGATCGGCGGCGTCGCGGTTCACATACACAACCTCGCGATACACCTCTCCCGCCTTGGTCACGAGGTTGACATCATAACAAACGACGTGAAAACCGGCAAAGAGAGGGAGCTCGAAGAGCTTGGGATCGGCCTTTTAAAGGTTCCCGGGCGTGTTCTCAATGGTTTAAGCCTTAACGTGGGAGTTTTTTCGAGGGGAGCCTCGGCCCTTGCGCCCCTCCTCAAGGACTACGACGTGATCCACGGACAGCACGCCTTCACCCCCCTCTCGCTGAAGGCTACCTCAGCCGCTAAGAAGATGGGTAAGGCAGCCCTCATAACCACCCACAGCGTTGACTTTGAGAACTCCAACGCCATCAAGCTCCTGGCTAGAACATCCTTCCCCTACTACAAGTACTACCTCGGAACCCCCCACAGGATAGTGGCGGTCAGCAAGGCCTCGAGGGAGTTCATCAAAAAGTTCACCAACGTTCCGGTTGAGGTGATCCCGAACGGCATAGACACGTCCTTCTTTCACGACGGCTGGAATAAGGAGGCCGTTAAGGATGAGCTCGGGCTCTCCGGGAAGATCGTCCTCTACGTTGGCAGGATAGAGCCGAGGAAAGGCCTCAGCTTCCTCATCTCGGCGATGAAAGATGTTAATGGAACGCTTTTGATAGCCGGAAAGGGGAGCACGATGCCCCTGCTAAGGGAGCGGGCGAGGCTCTTAGGTTTGAAGGACAAGGTTCGGTTCCTCGGCAACGTGGACTACTCCGAGCTTCCAAAGCTCTACGGGGCGAGCGACGTCTTCGTCCTTCCGAGTCTGAGCGAGGCATTTGGCATAGTACTCCTCGAGGCCATGGCCTCCGGCGTTCCAGTGGTCGGAACGTCCGTTGGGGGGATACCCGAGATAATAGACGGATGCGGTGTTGTGGTACCCCCGGGGAGTTCGAAGGCCATTGCCCGGGCAGTAAACCTCCTCTTAACAGACGAGCGCCTCTCCAAGAGGCTCGGCACGCTCGGGAGGAAGAGGGTTGAAAGGCTCTACGACTGGAGTATGATAGCGAGAAAGGTCTCGAACCTCTACTTCCACGTCCTCGACGAGGTGGCTGCTAATGATGGTCACCCTCAGCTTTGACGTTGAGCAGGACTGCCCACCTTTCGCATCGACCTTCAAAGGACTCCGCGAGGGCCTTCCCGAGGTTATGGACATCCTCGAGGGGTACGGCATCAGGGGCACTTTCCTCTTCACGGGCCGGGCGGCAGAGGCTTTTCCCGAACTCGCGAGGAGGGCTGCGAAAAAACACGAGCTCGGCTGCCATGGCCTTGAGCACGAGCGCTTTGACAGACTTACGGCCTCCGAGGCCGAAGGGCGCCTCCGCAAGGCCCTCTCCATACTGAGGCGCTTTGGAAGGGTAGTCTCCTTCAGGGCCCCCAACTTCCAGTTCCCTGACGGTTATTACCCCGTCCTTGAGAACCTCGGCATCCTCGTGGACTCGACCAAGGCCAGGCACAAGGGGTGGAGGGGGGGAGTCACTCCAATAGGCGGTCTGCTTGAGGTTCCAGCTTCGATGACGTCGATAGTTACCCGCCTCCCCTGGCGCATCCAGCTTAGGGTGCACGAAAAACTCGAGGAGCCGGCCGTTTACATTTTCCACCCCTGGGAGTTCGTAAGGATGCCGCGGAACCTTAGGCCTGACTGCTGGTTCGGCACCGGAAAGCCCGCCCTCTCCAAGCTGAGGCGCCTCATCGAGTACCACGTCGAGAAAGACGCCACATTCCTGACTCTCGCCGAGTACCTCGATGTCTACCAAAAGCTTAAACGCGGGTGATGCGAGGTCTAACCGGTGAGACCATGAGGGAGGCCATGTACTGGGAGCCCTTGGGGGACGGGAGGGTTCGCTGTAAGCTCTGTCCCCTCAACTGCATCATCAACGAGGGCCAGAGGGGCTCCTGCAGGGTCAGGAAGAACATCGGCGGCAAGCTCTACACCCTCAACTACGGCAAAGTCTCGGCCATTGGGACCGACCCGGTCGAGAAAAAGCCCCTCTTCCACTTCTGGCCGGGTTCCTGCGCCCTCTCGATAAGCACCGTGGGCTGCAACATGCACTGCAAGCACTGCCAGAATTGGGAGATAAGCCAGTCGGATGAGAGCTTCCCCTACCTCCACGACATGACGCCGGAGATGGTTGTGGAGATCGCAAAGCGCTACTCCTGCGAGAGCATAGCCTACACCTACAACGAGCCGGTAATCTGGTACGAGTTCGTCCTCGACACTGCGAAGCTCGCTAAGAGGGAGGGCCTCTACAACCTTCTCATAACCAACGGCTACATAAACGAAGAGCCCTTCCGGGAGCTCGCGCCCTACATCGACGCCATGAACATCGACATAAAGGCCTTTGATGATAAATTTTACATGAAGATAGCGAGCGTCCCGAGCGGGGAGCCGAGCAGGAGGACCGCGGTGATAGCGAAGAAGGACTACGGGATTCACGTCGAGCTGACCTACCTGATAATCCCGACCCTCAACGATAGGGAAGAAGAAATCCGCGCCTTCGCCCGCTGGGTGTTAGAAAACCTCGGCGACGACACGCCGGTGCACTTCTCGCGCTTCTTCCCCCACTACAAGCTCACCCACCTCCCGCCGACCCCAGTGGAAACGATAGACATGGCTTACAGGGCCGCGAGGGAAGAGGGCCTGAAGTTCGTCTACGTTGGGAACGTTCCAGGTCATCCCGGCGAGAACACCTACTGCCCGAACTGCGGCAGGCCGGTGATAGTAAGGCAGGGTTTTGAGGTACTTGAATACCACATCACAGAGGACGGAAGGTGCGAGTACTGCGGTGAGAAGATCCCCATCGTTGGGACGTACAGGGGAAAGAGGTACCCCGGGATGTGGTGGTAGGTGAGGGCGATCTTCTACGTTGAGGTCCTCGGCAGAACCCGCTGGGACGTGAAGGAGGAGGTGGAGAGAATAGTAAGCTACCTCAAGTGGAGGAACCTGAGGCCGAGGGAGGTTGGGGAGACCATAGAGGACGAGTCAATGGCGCCGGCGAAGTTCTCCGCGTACGTAGAAGCCGAACTCAGCGGCAGCCTCGGAGATCTCCTGAACGCTGCGGTTGATCTCTCGCCCACGATGGTTGAGGTTCTCTCACCGTCCAAGCTTGAGATCCCGGCTGGAGAGCTCTCGGGGATCCTTAGGGGAGTGGCTGAAAGGGTAAGGGGGCTGATGAGGGAGCTCGGCTTCTCCCCCCTGATTCAGGACATACCAGACCTGCCAACGCCGGCAGTCGGCTTCGATGAGGATGAGCTCTGGGATCTCGTATACCAAGACAGGAAGCTGCTCGTCAGGATGGGCTTGGATGTACCGGGGTCAGAGGAGATGGAGCGGGCCCTCGTGAAGCTGCTCGCTATAGACGGCTGCGGTGTAAACTCCATAAGCCGGAGCGAGGGGGGTCTGACACTGGAAGTCATCGGTTCCTTCGAGTCCGTGCTCGGCTTCATCTCCAAGTATCCTCCAGCGGAGTTCGAGGTTCTTGAGCCGGCGGCTGTTGAGCTTACAGCCTACGAGCTCCAGAACGCGATGAGCGACCTGGGCGGCTTCCTCAGGGGGGTCAGGCAGAGGGACATCTTGGGTGAGGCCTATGAGAGCGACGCTTTCTCCTTTAAGCTCTGAACGTCGAAAAGTATATAGAGGTGGAGGCGGAAGGGAGAGTAGTAAGCAACGGAGGGTATACTCATGAGAATTGGGGGAGTAATCAAGCTTTCGGCTCTGATCTTTGGGTTCCTCGTGCTTACGTCCATAGGAGCCTCGGCAGTGCCTTCCTACATAGTCCCAAGTGGCCTCCACGACATAAGCGAAGTTCCAAGGAGCTTTTTCGTCTCTCCGGACGGCAGTCCAAACGTTAAAATAGTCGTTGGCAGCTTTTCAAGCGCGAACGATGTTGCCAGCGCGGCCGATATAGCGGCTGCCCTCGGCAGCATCCTCTACCGGGAGGAAGAGGCTAAAGACATATCCGTCAGGCTGAGGAAAGCCGGGGACACAAGCGTTGTCTTCAGGCAGGTCATCTACCGCTACGACTACGACACCATGACCTCCGACCACAACCTCCCGTACAACGGCGGCCTCGTTGGTTGGGCCCGCTCCTACGATGAGCTTCCGGCCAACTACTGGTACAACGGCGTCAAATACACGGGCAACTACAGCACCTGGGCCAAATCCTTCCACGTTTCGCTCAGGGTCAAGAACGGGGACTCCGTGAACGGGAACTCCCTCTACGGATGGGACATAGAGGTCAAGGGGCTGTCCCTTCTCCCGCGCGACCCGGCAAACTGGAACGGGACGGCACCCCCCAAGAAGGCCGACATCGGCATACCCCCCAGGGGGATTGAGGTGTCCGTTGATTACAGGCTCTACAACTACACCGTCACCTACGAAAAGACCGTGAGAGAGGCCTACTCTGAGTGGGGTGTTCCTGCTGAGAGGGAAGTTGTCAACGAGACGAGGATAGGGAACCTCGTTGACGTTCTCGTCGACACCGGCGGCAACTCCAGCATAAACTCCGTTGTGAGCCCCGGCGTCCAGGCGGGGGACGAGTTCACCCTCCTTAGAACGAAGTACCACGTCTTCTCAGTCGGCCTCAACAACTTCACCGCCGGCGAAGTCCTCGGAACGGGCTGGTTCGCCCAGAACGAGACCAAGCTCCTCGGGGACAGGTGGAAGATAACCCTCATAGGTGCGGATCCCCTGGAGCAGAAGGCCATAGTCACGGTCGTCGACTCCAAGACCGGTGAGCTCTACGGGCCCGCGGTTTTGGAGCTCGGCCAGCCCGAGGATGTAGTCGTCAGCGGCGATACCGTCGTGCTTCAGCTCAAGCTCGACGCCATATCAGAGAACCTGATACTCGGCAAGATAGCCCAGATAAGCGGCTACTCCAACATAAGAACCTACGCCAGCGGTGGGGAGGTGAGCTACGGCAACCAGGAGTGGTACATAACCGTTGACTCGGATGGGCAGTACATAAAGTCCATCGGCCTAACCAACGCCAACGAACTCGTGGGCAACCCCTTGGGAATACTCGGGGTCTACACCTTCAACTACTCCTTTGAGATGCGCTCCCTAAACGAGAGGGACGTTGACTACGACATAAACCAGGACGGAAACGTAACTGACACGAGCTTCGTCGTTGCAAACGCCGCCATCACAATAACCGAGAACGCCCCGGTGATCCACGAGGTGAGCGTCCCAGTGGGCGGGACTGTACCGGGAACGGACTACGTGATCGAGGGCGTTGAAGGGGTTAAGAGGATAATAATCCACACCCCAACCGAACCCATAGCCATACTCGACAGGGAGGTCAACCTTGAGAACCCGACCTCCAACTACATCCTCGTGGGCTCCAGCGAGGACAACATCCTGACGGCCATGATATTCGGCCACTACCACCTGCCAGCCGACTTCAGGGTCTGGTTCGGCAACTACCCCGTCCTCGGTTACATACCGAAGTGTAGCCTGCTGAAGGGCAAGGGGGTCATAATAGTTGCCGGTTCAAGCCCAGAGGTAACGAGGAAGGCTGCAGTGATCCTGATGCGCTACATAGCCGGCCTCTCCTGATTTCATTTTTGGTGGGGTGCGGATGAGGCGAAAGCTCCTGGCCCTCCTCTTTATTCTCCTCCTCATCCCGCCTTACGTTTTGTACTCATGGTACTCCTCATACACGGCCCTTTTCACAAAAAAACCCGTTTCTGAGGTCTTCGTTAAGGGGCCCGCCGGGACGGTGGTGGTGGAGGGCTATAGAGACGATCCCCTGAGGGAGCTCAACCTGACAGTCTACCATGTCTACGACAGGGTCATCATAGTCCCAGGTAGCGACGCGGTGAAATCCTACTGCGACAGGACTGGGAAGTGCCAGTACCTCCTGATGGCGGTCTCCGAGGTTTCCTGCACCGTGGGAAAGGTTCTCGGCGCCCATTACTACGAGATCTCCAGGGAAGCCGGCCACAACTCCTCCCGGGCTAAGATGATCGCCTTCGAAAGGGTCTCAAAGAGCGTTTCAACCCTCTGGCTCTCCCTGGGCTTTAAGCTCTCGCTCGGGAGGGGAAGCGCTGGGAACGGAAGGGTTCTGGTCGTCATATTCAGGGGTCCCTTGGACGGGGCTGAGGAAAACAGGATATACTCACCGAGGATGGGGGTTCTCGTCTTTGAGGGGAGGAGTTACAGGGATCTATACAACGAGGCCCTAATCTTTGGGGCCCTGACTGGAATAAAATGTTGAGGGGGCTACCACTCCTCCTCTTCCTCTATGAGGCTGTACTTCTCCAGCTCCCGAATTAGCTTCTTGACGGCGTCCCATGCGTCGCTTTCACTCTTTGCACCGGAGCAGACGATCTTTCCGGAGGAGAAGAGGAGTATGACGGCCTTGGGCTGCTTCACGCGGTAGATGACACCGGGGAACTGCTCGGGCTCGTACTCGCAGTTCGGCAGGCTCAGGGCGACCGCATCGAGGTTGAACTCCATCCCTATGTCGCCGCTGAAGACCATGTTCTGGATGTCTATCTTGGGCGGTTTGGTGAACTTCGTCCCGACCTTCCTCTTGAGCATCTCGGTGAGCTTGCTAACCGCGTTCTCGATGTCCTCAACGCTCTTGGCCCCCGTGACGACGAGCTTTCCGGAGCTGAATATAAGCAGGGCCACCTTCGGTTTCTCAAAGCGGCATATGATTCCCGGGAACTCCTCGGGGTTGTACTTGGAGTTTGGACATATCTCTATTACCTTCTCAAGGTTCAGCTGCGCAAAGAGATCCACAGAAGCGACTATGTTTTCTATTCTGAGCTTAACGTTGCTCATGTTGACCAAGGCTTACACCTCCGGCGGTGGGTTTAAAAACCCTTTATAAATGGGTTACACCACTTTTTAAGCTTTTAGGTCAAAATCCCCGTTCCCCTTCGAGCCGCCGCCCGCCACTAAAGGAAAAGGATAAAGGATCAGTGGCTCTCCTGCTTCGAGGGGTAGGGCATGAACTCGACGGTTCCCCTCTGCTTTATCGGCTGCTTGTAGAGGTCCATGAGGGCGTAGACCTCCTTCGGGATGTCCGTGCTGACGTGGAGTCCGAGCTCCTTCGCGTGCTCGTACGTTATCGGGTAGTCGTGGGTCCACCTGCCCTCGGTCAGTATCTCCGAGAGCTCCTTGGCTTTCTCCTCGCTGTACCTGCCCTTGAGGAGGTTGTAAAGGAGCTCCTGCACCTGTTTTATTGCCTTTTCCGCGACGTCCGCAAGGATAAGGGTCTGATCGTCCACCTTCTCCGGGCCCTTCTTCTCCACGGCCTTCACAATGCTCGGGGCGGGGTACTGGCCGAGCTGGGGGTCAACGGGGCCGAGCACCGCATGGGGATCCATGATTATCTTGTCCGCGGCGAGCGCTATTAAGGTGCCGCCGCTCATGGCGTAGTGCGGCACTATGACCCTC
Organism: Thermococcus sp.; assembly: GCF_026991495.1. GTDB lineage: Archaea > Methanobacteriota_B > Thermococci > Thermococcales > Thermococcaceae > Thermococcus. The sequence continues at coordinate 33,831 of NZ_JALXBJ010000040.1, forward strand.
GTCTCCGCGGGGTGATCCCTCAGGGCTTTGGCTATTTGGGTCGCGGCGAGCACGAGCCCTCCTGGTGTGTGGATTATCAGGTCAATGGGCTTATCCTTAGGGGCGCTCCTGATGGCCCTCAGAACCTCCTCGCTGTCCTCGATGCTTATGAACTTGTAGACTGGTATTCCGAAGAGGCCTATGCTCTCCTGCCTGTGTATCATGGTTATTACCGTTGAGTTCCTCTTCCTCGAAAGGGCCTCCATGATCTTGGCCCTCGCGATCTGAAGCTGCCTGTACTGCATCTGCGGCCAAAGCGGCAGGAACAGCAGGTAGAGGAAGAACAGCCACCAGATCAGCGACCCCATCGAAACTCCCGCCGGGTTCATGACACCACCTCCAGTTCTTATCCCGGCCTCCTCCCCCTTCCCCAGGGGGATAAAGCCCTTAGCCTCCCAACCTTTAAAAGGCCTTCCCTCAACTTCCGCCGGTGGGAGGATGAGAAACACGATAGTGCTCGTGAGGGCCGACAGCTTCCACAAGGCGAGTACAGCCCTATCAGACCTCGTGAGATACGGGGGGATGGAGATCAGGGGTGACCCGAGGATAATACCGCCCTCCCTGTCTGAGTGGGCCTTTGAGAGTATAAGCGGGGAGAGGCCGAAGAAGAAGTTCAGGGCCCACGTGGTGGCGCAGGTAGACCTTCCACCTAAGAAGGCCATAGGCAGACTTATGGACATTCATCCCCCTGCTCACGTCCTCGTAATCCCGCCTGGCACCGAGGCCTGGGAGGAGCTGCTGCGCCGCTGGAGGACGTTCGAGAAGCTCCGCGGATTTCACCCGCCAAAGAGGACGAAGGTAGGGGAGCTGGGTAAAAGGCGCGAGAGGGGAAAAAGAGAGAGCCCAGAGAAGTTTTAAGTTCTCTTTTCTGGCTGCATTTTTCAAGTCCCCCTCAAGGGCTGCGGCCCTTTCAATCTCATTCGGTCTTTAAATTTCCTGTTTCCTCGAGTCCATTGGCGCGCTCCTCACAATACCCCCATAACCTCCCGCAAGCAAAGGTTGATGGGGAGAATCTGAACCCTCACTTTTTCCGCTTCTTGATCCTGATGTTGGCTATCTCCCCTAAGGTCGGCTCGTAGTCCCTCGGGATGGTCTTCCTGCCCTCCAACGGCTCCTCTCCACCGCTTTCTATCAGCTTTATCCCGAAGTACCTCTCGAGCTTTCTGGCCTCCTTTATCGTAGGCTCGCGGTAGCCGTGGGATATGGAGCGTAGGTCGTTGACCGACAGCCCGACCTCGTGCGAGAGCTCCTCGTAGCTCTTCCCGCTCCTCTGTATGGCCCTGTAAACCCTTTCGGCGTAGTCTTCGACGATCTCCTCTGTATAAAGCGGCCTTTCGCGCCTTGGTTTAGGCTCCCGCTTTGGCCTTGGGCTCGGCCTTGGAACCCTCCTCGGTTCCCTGCCGGTCGGCATTATGCTGAAGGTTCCCGGTTTCTTCTTTCCGTATTTCTCATAACAGCGATCGCAGACGAGAAGTTCCGTCCCCTCGATCCTTATCCTGTGTCCCGGGCCCTTTATCGGCGCCCCGCATATCTCGCAGTACCTGGGCTTCTTCTTCCCCATTTCCACCACCACTCGGCTGATTATCTTAAGGGCGAGGCTTTTTAAACTCCACGATCAGTCCCATACCGATGAGCGGGGTCAGGATCGAGAGGCTTAAGGGCCTCGACCAGGAGACTCTTGAGAAGCTAGTGGAGATCTACATGCGCGGTTACGAGGGTATGCGCGAGTACGGCGGCGAGGGAGAGGGCTACGCCAAGCGCTATCTCCGGTGGTGCTGGAACAAAGCCAAAGACGGCTTCTTCGTGGCAAAGGCCGGGGAGGAGATAGTCGGCTTCATAGTCTGCGACCGCGACTGGTACAGCAGGTACGAGGGCAGGATCGTTGGGGCCATCCACGAGTTCGTCGTTGACAAGAAGTTCCAGGGGCACGGAATTGGCCACATGCTCATGGGGAAGTGCCTCGAATACTTGGGAAAATACAACGACAGGATAGAGCTCTGGGTTGGGGAGAAGAACTACAATGCCATGAGGTTCTACGAGGAGTACCTCTTCAGGCGGGCTAACAGGAGCGGCATCTGGGTGAGGATGGTGAGGGATCTGCGAAAAGATGATAAGGGTAGCCAGCAACTTTAGTTGGGTGCAGAAAAATGCCGTGCATAAAACCGGCCCAGCCGGAGAACGTGAAAGGGATAAACGAGGAGACCTTCATAAGGGAGGGGAAGGGAAAGCTCAAGGTCATGGTGGAGAGCGGCGACGAGACCATGGAAACCACCATGAACGGTTCCCTGAAGAGCGTTGAGGAGATTGCCGAGATGCTTGGAGTTGAAGCCAGGGACGGGAAGATAGAGGCCGTTGTTGACGGGGTCAAGGTCAGGATGGAGCGCGGGAAATTAGAGCTTGAGTTCGAGAGCGGGGACAGGATGAAAATAGAAAAGGCGTGATACTAAAACCCTCTCGATTTTCGTTCCTCGGCGTTCCAGTATTACCGCGCTTCCAAGGAGCTTAAAGTGGTGGCCTGTCGTCAGGACTACCGCGTTGTATTTTCTTCTTTAAACTCAGGGGCGTTTCGGGCAATTCCGAGTAGCTTTGGTCATGCCCCGCGTTTTTCTTCCCCTTTAGAATCCCTCTGAGTTCCTCCTCGCTGGCCGGAACTTAACCTCAAGAACCTCCATTATCTACCATTAAAAGGTTAGGAAGAAAAGATAAAGGCTTGCGCCTCACTTCAAAACCGGCCTGAACTTGTATGCGTAGAGGATTATGCCGTCCTCGTCGAACTCCCTGACCTTCCTCGTTACCATCTCGACCTCCATTCCGAAGTCTATCCCGTCCGGCTCGACGTCTGTGAGCTGTGCTAAGACGACAGGCCCCTCCTCGAGCTGAACCAAAGCGAGGGGGTAGGGCTTGTAGTACTCGAACCCGCTCGGCGGGTTCCTCACTATCGTCCAGCTTATCACCTTCCCCCTTCCGCTGAACTGGTAGTCCTCGACGTTTCTTGAGCCACAGACCGGGCAGACGGGCCTCTTCGGGAACATAAGGTGGCCGTTCTCGCACTTCCCGCCTATGAGGGCGTACTTCTCACGGAAGTGCCTCCAGTGCCTGGCAACCTGCATCGGCTTCCCCATTTCAGACCCTCCTCAATATGTTGACGGTTATGTTTGAACCAGTTCCACCTATGTTCTGGGTCAGGCCGATTTCGGCATCGGGAACCTGTATCCCGTCCGGCGCCTCCCCGCGGAGCTGGAGGACAGCCTCGACCGTCTGGTAAACGCCGGTGGCTCCGACGGGGTGTCCCCTGCTCTTAAGTCCGCCCATCGTCTGTATCGGGTAGTCGGCATCTATCACTATCTGCCCCTCCTTGGCTAACTTAGCTCCCTCACCCTTCTTCGCGACGCCGATGGCCTCCAAGCTTAAAGCCGCCATCACGGTAAAGGCATCGTGAACCTCGAAGAAGTCTACGTCCTTAGCTGTAACGCCGGCCATCTCGTAGGCCTTCTCCGCCGCTACCCTGGCCGCCGTTAGCGTGAGGAAGTCCTCCCTGTTGGCGAGGTTTATGGTGTCTATCGCCCTCCAGAAGCCGGCCAGCTCGACCATCTTATCCTTCGGAACTCCAAGCTCTCTGGCCTTTTCCTTCGAGGTTATTATAACAGCCGCCGCTCCATCGCACATCGGCGCGGCGTCGAAGAGCTTTATCGGATCCGCAACGTAGGGGCTCTTGAGAACGGTCTCAACGCTGACCTCCTTCTTGAACATCGCGTAGGGGTTTTTGGCGCCGTTTCTGTGGGCGTTGACCGAGAAGTATGCCAGGTCCTCCTCGGTGTAGCCGTAGGTCTTCATGTAGAGCCTCATGATGAGAGCGTTGAGGGCGACGAAGCTGGCCCCGTGGAAGAGCTCGTACTCCGCGTCCGCCGCGTACCCGAGGTACCGCGTCGCATCGGTTGGCCATGCATCCGTCATCTTCTCGACGCCAACTACTGCAACAACGTCTTCGAGTCCGGCCATGACCGCCTTTGCACCCTCCTGGACTGCTGCACCACCGCTACCGCAGGCTGCTTCAATTTTGACGGCCGGGATGTGGCCGAGGCCGGCCCAGTCGGCTATCAGGGCCCCGAGGTTTTCCTGTTCTATGAAGGAGCCAGAGGCCATGTTGCCGACGTAGAGCGAGTCAACCTTGTCTATCCCTGCGTCATCCATCGCGTTGAGAAGGGCTTCCGTTGCCATGTCCCTAAGGCTAACCCTCCAGTGCTCGCCAACGGGCACCATTCCGGCACCTATTATAACGGGCTTCTCCATCTCAATCACCTCAGACGATGTACTTCCTCCTCGCCTTTGCGTAGAGGGCGTAGTCTATGTACTTCTTCCTGTTCACGTAGTCCATGGTCTTCGGGGCTAAATCGCGCTTCTCCTCTATCGCGTCCTGAACGACGACGCTGAAGGCGTCGCTTCCCGCTCCTGAACCGAAAGAAACCCATAGAATCCTGTCTCCGGGCTTGGCTATGTCGAGAACCGCGGAGACGCCAACCAAAGTTGCCCCGCTGTAGGTGTTGCCTATTACCCCGCTGAGGAGCCCGGGAAGCACCTTTTCCTTGGGGATTCCGAGTATCTTCGCCACCGTAAGCGGGAACTTGACGTTGGGCTGGTGGAAGACCGCGTAGTCGAAGTCGTTTGGGGAGTAGTCGAGTTCCTCCATGAGGGTCTTGGCGGCGCTTATTATCTGGTGGAAGTAAGCCGGTTCACCCGTGAAGCGGTTTCCGTGCCTCGGGTAGTGCTCGTGCTGCCTCCTCCAGAAGTCCGGTGTGTCCGTAACGTATGAGTAGCTCGCCTCGAAGTAGGCAACCGTTTCAGAGCTCTTCGGGGTGAGGATGTAAGCTGCCCCACCGGCCGAGGCGGTGAACTCAAGGTGGTCACCGGGCCTCCCCTGGGAGGTGTCCGCTCCAATCGCCATCGCGTAGTCTGCCATTCCTGAGCCAACAAAGCCGATAGCGGCCTGTATCGCCTCGGTTCCGGCCTTGCAGGCGAACTCAAAGTCGGCGGCGTTCAAATCGGGGGTTGCGCCTATGGCCTCCGCGACGACGGTTCCGCTTGGCTTTACCGCGTAGGGCTTGCTCTCCGTTCCGAGCCAGATGGCCCTTATCAGCTTGGGGTCTATTCCGGCCCTTCTGAGCGCGTTCCTTGCCGCTTCAATGCCGATCGTTATAGCGTCCTCGTCCAGTCCCGGGACAGACTTCTCCTGGATGGGGAAGCTGCTTATGCCCCAGACCCTTCCTATTTCCTCTGCCTTGATTCTATACATCGGCACGTATGCACCGTAGCCGAGTATGCCCACTTCGCGTTTCGGCTTCAGCAATTTTTCCATCGCCATCACCCGAAAAAGTTGAAAGTAACTTCGCCTAAGGTTGAAACGGCCCTTATAAAAGTCTTTCGGTGAAAGTGAAAGGGGATTTCGACGATTGCCTGTCACCCGTCCATTAGACCATCGAAAGGCGTATAAGTCCATCTCCTGGAAAGTAAAATTGGGGATGCTGTCATGAAGAAAATCTACGCATCCGTGACCATATTAACGCTTCTCGCTGGTTTTGTACTTCTGCCGGGCGCATTTGCGGCCGAGGCCCCGTACTGGATCGGGACGTACAGTGGAACGGTTTTGATCTCGCCGTCGCCTGTTCTCTTCTTCTCAGACGGAAGCGCGGTTTTCGTCTCGTACATTAAGGAGGATAACATGGTGAAGTACAGCGTCCTGAGGAAGGTTGCGCCCAATGGGAGCGTGGAGTGGGCTGTGAAGTACGGGAGCGGGTTTATCGTAAGCGCCCTCGCCAAGAGCCCCGGCCGGGATATGGTGGCGGCCGGTGCCTGCCTGCCGAAAGGCCTTGCCAATCCAGACGGCTTTTTGATGAAGTTAGACAAGAAAGGAAGGGTTCTCTGGGCGAAGCGCTACGGCGGCAGCGGCACGGATTCCTTGACGGCCCTCACCGTCCTTGAGAACGGGGACATCTTGGCCGCTGGGATGACCACGAGCTTTGGAGACGGCAGGGGCGATGTGTGGCTTCTGAAGGCCGATGGGAAGGGGAACGTCATCTGGGAAAGGACTTATGGTACGGGCTGGATGGATGAGCCGCTGAGCATCCTTGTGGAGCCGAACGGAGATATCCTCATAGGCGGGGTCTCAATTCACGACAACGTCCCCTATGGCTTGATCCTTGCCGTGGAGGGCAACGGGAATCTGAAGTGGGCGAAGGAGTACCGAATCGGCACGGGGCTGGTTATCCGTGGCCTCTCCTACCTCAACGGTGATGTCTACGCTTCCGGCTACACCAACCCGGGCAACGACACCATCGCTGCAGTCTTGATGAAGCTCGATGGAGAGGGGAACCTCCTGTGGAGCGGCTCCTACTACAGGAAGGGCTTCTTCCTGCTTGGGGGGAACGTGGTCTCTGACTCCAGCGGTCTTTGGATCCCCGGGGCCCTTGTGGGGTTTCTCAACGGAACTGCCTACTACGGGGTTCTCCTCCACGTCTCCAGCGGCACTCCCGTGGGGGTTAGGTCCTATGGGCCGGGCATGTCCTTCAGAGCCCTAAGGATAGCTCCCGACGGGAGCATTCTCGTCTCTGGGGTTATGGCGAACAACGGGAGTGGCGGCCCTTTGCCGTTACTGGCGAGGCTTCCCGAGAACGGCAGCCTTCCCAACTGCAGGTACCTCGCGAACCTCACCGTTGAGGAAGGCACTCCGAAGGTCATGGGTTCTCCAATTAACCTGAGCACGGGTGAGCCAAAGTTCACCGTGGGGGATGCCTCGGTTGCGTTCGAGGGGATGACCGGCAGCGCATCGCTCATCTGCACCTACACGCCGCCGGCCGAGAAAGGAAAGGGTATATGCGGGCCGGGGTTTATCGCCCTCTTAGCCCTCTTCGCCGCCTTCTCGTCCAAGAGGCATTAATCTTTCTTTTCATGGTTTTCTGACCACAAAGAGCGCGTGGTCCTTCTCGTATGGCTCCAGCGAAAGCCTCTCAACGACTTCAAAGTACGTCGAGAGCTCCTCCTCGACCCCCTCAAAGACCTCCTCCGGCTCCTTGGTGACGTCAATGCTCCTGCTCTTGACAGATATCATCCCGTAGCCGCCGTTCTTGAGGTAAACCTTAGCGTTGTCTATCAGGATCTTCGCCTGGGTGGGCTGGGCGACGTCCTCGAAGACCACGTCAACCTTGGGAACGAGAGCGCGGTAGCCTTCGGGCTTGGTTGCATCCCCTAAGATTGGCACTATGTTCCTCCTCTCCTCAACCAGAGGGACGAGCTCCCTCAGAACCCTCGGCGAGAACTCAACGCCGAATACCTTCCCACTCCAGCCGACCACGTCGCTCACGTGGGAAGCGGTGGTTCCGCTCGCTATTCCGAGGTAGAGGACCGTTGAGCCTGGCCTTATCGGGAAGTTCTCCAGACCGTTCAGTATGGCGGCGGCGAGCTTCGACCTGCTCGGGTTCCATATTCTGTACTCCTCCCCATCGAACTTGACGACCCTCTCGCCGTAGACCCTCTGCCCTGGAACGAGGTTTTTGGTTGCTATCTTCTCGTTCCCGTCCTCGTCAATGAAGACGTAGACGCCAGGGAACCTGCCCTTCCTAACCCTCATCCCAATCACCTCTTACCTCCCCTGGACTTCTTTTTCTTTGACTTCTCCTTCTTTCCTTTCATGCCCCTGCCCTTCTCCCTCTTCTCGAACTTCCTGCCCTTCTTCTTGGCCTTGAACTTCTCCTTCTTTTTCTTCTCTGGCTTGGACTTCCTCTTCGGTGGGTTCGGGTACTTCTTCTTTATCTCCTCTATCCTCGCTTCCAGCTCTTTCTTCAGCTCCTCACCTATGTATTCGCCCGAGAAGTAGTCAACGCGCGCCGCTATGGCGAGCTTTCCGGCGAGGGCGCGGGCGATCTTGCCCCTCTGCCACCAGGGTGAGCGGTTTATCGCCGGGTACTGGAAGATGACGCCGTGCTTGGGCGGCTTGGCGCCGCTCCGGAGGTGTCTGAAGAGGGCCTTCTCTGCCCCGAGGACTTGGATGGTTGAGGCCGGCATCATCGCCAGCTCTCTCAGTCCCCCCGAGAGACTCAGGAGCCTTGCGCCGAGCTTCGCGCCGACCAGGGCTTTGAGGTTCGGAGCGACCTCGGCCATCGCGTTCTCAAGGTAGTCCTCTATCTCCCCCCTGAGCCTGTAGAGGTCGATTATCTCCCCGGCGAGCTTCCTTATAATTTCGCTGTCGAACCTGCCCAGTTCTGCCCCCATGGACTTCTCCGCGGCCTTCAGGATCTTCTCCGCCTTGGCCTCCGGGAAGCCTAAGGATCTGAGTTTTTCGGGGGTGAGGTTCTCACGGGCCCCTATCTCAGCCACAAACGTCACGTACTGCTCGTGTTTTGGAAGGAGTTCATCGAGCTCCGGGAAGTGGAGACCGTACCACTCCCTCAGACGGGAGACGAGGAGGTTCGTGACCTTGTCAATGTCGTCGAGGGCTTCTATTGCCTGGATTATCATCTTGTCCCTTGCGCCGCTCTGCTCCTGTATGCGGAGCCTCGTCAGTGAAACCCCTATCCTGTAGTACTCCCCGAACCAGTTTTCACCGAGGAACTCCTCCGGGCTGGAGCGGAGCCTCTCCCCTGCGACGTTCGGAAACTCTGAGGTTGCGCTGTAGCCGAGCTCCTTGAGGTTCCTCGCGAGCTCTGAGTCCTCGACGACGAACTCAGTGTAGCCGGATGCGCTTAGCCCTTCGAGCAGTCCGGTGAGCTCATCAACGGGCTTTCCCTTCATGAGCCTGTCGATCTTTGCAGCCGGATCTCCGGTGAAGTGTGCGCTTGAGATCAGCCTGCCGTCGCCGTCAAAGGCGTAGACGCCCCTGACGTTCTCAGCTATGTAGACCCTCACTTTCTATCACCCCTACACTCTTTGCGGTGTTCGTATAAAAGCTTATAGATTTCCGAACCTTAACTTTAAGAGCCCCCGGGTCAATGGTCTGGGGGTGCTGGCTGTGAACGGCAAAAAGTTCATTTTGAAGACGCAGAGGGGCATGGAGGGCGTGGCGGCCGGCTACGTGAGGGACGTCCTACCAGACGCTTCCGTCTGGCCCTCCCCGATGGGGTACTCCGGGCTCGTAATAGTTGAGACCGGTGATGAGTCCGCTCGGGAAAAGCTCCTCGGAATACCGGAGGTCGAGAGGGTCATACCGGTTCTTGTGGAGACGGAGGCAGACCTTGAAAGGATAGCCGGAGCTGCCGAGGAGATAGCCCGTCTGATAAGGGAAGACGAGACCTTTGCAGTGAGGACGAAGAGGCGGGGGAAGCACGACTTCTCGAGCATCGACGTTAACAGGGTTTTGGGGGAGAGAATGAGGGAGCTCACCGGGGCCGACGTTGACCTAAGCTGGCCCGACAAGGTCGTTCAGGTTGAGATAATCGGGGACAGGGCTTACATCTCGGTGCTTCCGGGAGAGGAGTTCAGGAAGTACACCCCGGAGAAGATAGACGCGAGGAAGCTTTTCCGCAGGCTCACCGTTGTCCAGATGCCCTACTGGGGGGACTACAAGGCCTGCCGTTCCTTCGGCGAGAAGATAGGTCGGGCCGCCCAGGCCTTTGAGGTGAGGGAGCTTATAATAGCGCCGAAGGAAAAGATGGACGCCTTCGAGCTCATGGAGTTTCTGCGCGGGCTTAAGGTTGGCCAGGAGAGCAGGTACAGCATACAGAGGGAGGCATACCCCTGGAAAGTCGAGAAGGTGCCTGTCTCGGTCTGGGATCTCTACCAGGTCATCAGGGATAAGAGGAGGAACAAGAGGCTGATCATAATCACAGACCCGAAGGGCCCCACCCTGGCGGAGGTTAAGGGGAGGCTCGTTAGGGACATGCACCATGCCAAGGAGATCGTGGTTTTCATAGGCTCCCGGGAGGGGATTCCACGCGGGCTCTTCCGCTTCGCTGACTACGTCATCGACCTCGCGCCGTACATGACCTTTGCCACCGAACACGGCATTCCAGCGGCTCTGGTCTCGCTGTGGGAGGTCTATGAAGAGTTCCTCAGGGAAAATGGGGAAGGATAAAGCCTTTGGCGTCAGACCCTAAGGTCGTCCTCACCGGTCGGGAATCCGCCGTAGTCATCATCCGCCGAGGAGGAAGAACGCCAATCCACCGGTTAATCCCCCGATAACGGATGCTATGAGGTTCGTGGTGTTGTTGTCGGTTATCCCCCTGTTCTCAAGGGTCGCCCCGATGAGGCTGTCGGCGTTAACCCCGATGAGGCCTCCCAGTCCCACTGCAAGTGCCACCTGGAGCCAGTGGGAGGTGAGCGGAAGGACGAATGGCACGATCATGCCCACGCCCAAGAGGGCCGCGAGCTCTCCCTGAATGGTTATCCCGCCGTTTGTCCCGGGGTGGACCGGTTTCAGGTTCGTTATCAGCCTCGGCCTCTTCCCCAAGACCTTCCCGAGCTCACTCGCCAGCGTGTCCCCGTTGACGGTCGCTATTGCCGAGAAAGTAGCCGCCCAGAAAACGTCCCTACGGGTAAGCATTTCGATTATCAAGAAGAGGAGAACACCAAGTCCGTTTCCGAGAACGTTTCCGGCGCTCCTGGTCTTCTCGTATCTCTGGGACGAGCCCATCCTCACCTTCTCACTGAACCTGTAGCGCGTGGCCACAACCCCCGCCACAACGAACGTCACGAGTGCGAGGAAGGGGTATATGCCACCGAGGAGGAGAACGAGGGAGCCGATTACTACGGAAGTAGCGATTCCCTTGTCATCCAGTGCTCCCGTCCTGTACGCTGCGGCGGCGAGGGCCGCTATGAGACCAAAGCCCACTTCTGTTGAAGTCTGCATACATGGCACCCCGGCTTATTTTAATCGCCGGCCTAAGTCCGCTGTTGAAGTTTATTACCCTTTCCCTCGACTATTAACGAAGAAAAGTTAACCGTGAAAAGAAACGTCAGAAGATCTCGTGCTTGCAGTCCTCGGTTATGAACGTGACGTCTATGTGCTCTATTCCCGGTGTGCTCTTCGAGATCTCGTTGATGATCCTCTGGATCTCCCTCATCTCCTTTGGAGCGATTATGTGGGCGACTATGTGGTGTGCCCCTAAGGCTTTCTGGACTATCTTGACGTCGTCCATCTTTGCGAGGGCCTTGGTTATCTCATCGACGTCAACCCCGGCCTTCAGAGTGATTCCGAGGACGACGTGTGAGTAGCCGAGCCTGTCGTAATCCGGCACTATGGTGTACTTTTTGATTATCCCTATGCGCTCAAGCTTGTCCATTCTCCTCGAAATCCTCTGCCTCGTTGTTCCGAGGGTCTCGGCGAGCTCCTTGTAGGTCATCCTCGCGTTCTTGGCAAGAAGCTCGATTATTTTAATATCGATCTTGTCCACCCTGTTCGCCATAACCATCACCCTACATATTGCATTAAAGTGGGAGAGGAGTTATAAAACTTTCGGAAAATTTTCAACATGTTGGTATTAGCATATTATTGTCGTTCCTAAAAGTTTGAGTATTTTATTTAATAGGCCCTTTTCTTCAGATGTGATGTCACATTATGTTACATGTTTTTGGTGTGATTATTTCAAAAGGTCTTCCTGTAGTCATTGTTTACCTTTTCAAATCGTCACTGCTTAATTCCAAGACCATGCATGAAAAGCAGGAAAAAATGAAGAATTTAAGGAGACCACAGCGGAAGTGCGGAACGTATTCTACCCAGGAGTTGCTGCTTCTTCGGACTGTCAACAAGTGCTATTTCGAGCACTTCATCTATCCTTTCGACCGGGATGATCTCTATCTTCTCCGCCCTGTCCCTGCTCAGGAAGACGTCCCTCTCGTTGGACTTCGGGATTATAACGGTCTTGATGCCCGCCTCAATGGCGGCCTCTATCTTCGGCGTTGCACCCCCTATCGGGAGAACTTCCCCGCGGACACTCAGGGATCCCGTCATCGCGACGTCCTGTCTTATTGGAATCCCCTCAAGGGTGGAGATGACGGCCGTTGCAACGCTTATGCTCGCCGAATCCCCCTCGACCCCCTCGTAGGTCTGGAGGAACTGGACGTGTATGTCGTACCTGCTTATATCTTCTCCCTTATAGCGCTTTATTATCGCCGAGACGTTCTGGACGGCCTCCTTGGCAATCTCACCGAGTTTTCCAGTGACTATGATCCTTCCCTCCTCCCTGCTGGCTGAGGGGGCCACTATGGCCTCTATCGGGAGGACTATGCCGCTCTGCTCGCCTATGACGGCCAGGCCGTTCACCCTTCCTATCTCTCCTCCCTCAGTTTTTATCACCTGGTACTCCTTCTTGTTCTCGATGTACCAGTCTGCCAGCTGCTTTTCGAGCGGCTTTGCCATCTCCATTGCCTCAAGCACGTCCTCCCTCTCAACGTACTTCTTCCCCTTCTTGACGGCGATGTCGCCGGCTGCCCTCACTATCCCGCCGAGGTCACGGAGGCGCAGTGTGAGGTGTCCCTTCCTTCCGCCCCTTCTTTGGGCTTCCCTCACTATCTCCTCAACCGCATCGCGGGTAAAGTGCGGTATCTTTCCATCCCTCTTTACCTCCTGGGCCACGAACTGAACGAGCTTGCGTCTGTTCTCCATCGTGTCCGGCATCGTCGTCCTCATGTAGACCTCGTAGCCGTAGCCCCTTATGCGGGAGCGCAAGGCCGGGTGCATCTTGTCAACGGTGTCGAGGTTTCCGGCTGCGACGAGGATGAAGTCGCACGGCACGGGCTCGGTTCTCACCATGGCCCCGCTTGAGAGCTCGCTCTGGCCGGTTATTGGGAACTTCTTCTCCTGCATGGCCGTCAGTAGGTTCTGCTGCATCTTGAGGGTCAGCGTTGCTATCTCGTCTATGAAGAGAACACCTTTGTGGGCGCGGTGTATCATACCCGGCTCAACGCGTTCGTGGGCGGGCGTGCCGAGGCCGCCAGACTGGAACGGGTCGTGTCTCACATCGCCGAGCAGCGCACCTGCATGGGCCCCGGTTGCGTCGACGAAGGGCGCCTTGCCCCTCCCGCAGTTGTCGACCAAGAGCTTCGGGACGAGGACGCTGGTCTTCAGACGCATGTTGGAGAGCACCATTATGGTGAGGATTATGACGAAGAGGCCCATCAGGAAGTTGGTGGTGCTGTACTGCATCATTACCGCTATCATTACCATGAACACTATCGCCATCAGGAGGTAGGACTTGATGTTCTCCTGGCTCTTAGCCCTCTCCCTGTACTTCTGGACGATCCTCTTCCCCTGGCAGGCCGGAACGGTCTTTATCTTGGGCATGTTCTCGTCCTCTGGGTTGGGGAAGACGAGTATGTCCTCAAGGCTCTCCGTCGGCAGGAGCTCCGCCATCGCCTGCCCGAGCATTGACTTCCCGGTTCCAGGTTCGCCGATGAGGAGAACGTGCCTCCTCTGCCCCGCGGCAGTCTTTATGACCTCCACCGCATGTTCCTGGCCTATGACCTGATCTATGAGCCTCTCAGGAACTTTAATCTCCTCTGTTGTCTCAAAATCAACGCCCAGCTCAAGGGTCCCGCCCATTCCTTCGTCTGGCAGTGAGGGTTCCCTCTCACCCATTTTATTTCCCTCTTCTCAATGCTCCAATACCGGATACAGCCGGCGGCTTATAACTTTATCTTTTCCCTTGAAAACCTCGCCGTTCACTGGGATAGAAGGTCGGCTTTGGGACAAAGCTAAAATACCCGGGGAGCGTAGCTTTGAGTGGTGGGCGAGATGGTGGTTCAGGATCATATAGTATTCACGGCGAAGCACAGGGAGTGGAAGGTTGGGGAGAAGATAATCTCCATGGACGACAACGAGAAAATAGCGCACTTCTTAGCGAGGGTCTCCAACACCGTGGTTGACAGGATTCCGTCCTACCTCACCGGTGTCATGAACGTGGCCGGGATAATGAGTTTGGCGGAGAGTACAGCCGGGGATGACCTCATCCAGGCGGTGGTAAAGCTTAAGTCCCCCTCAATCCCAAAAAAACTTGGTCAAATGGTTTTCGAGGAGGACAAAAAGCTGAGGAAGCTTCTCATCGACGTTGCCAAGGCCCTTCTCGTGAGGGCGGTTCTCTCAAGGTTTGAGGACATCTCCTACCCAGAAGGGGTTATAAACGAACTTGGAATCGTACTCCCCTACACCGCCGACCACGTTAACTTCACGGCCAAACACGGAAGGTGGGTGGTCGTTAAGAGGCTGGTCATAGACGAGGCCACTCCGAAGGTTGACGTCGCCCGCCTGCTCGCGAGCATCAACGAGACGGTCACTTCCAAGCTCCCCGTCTACGCGGGGATAGACGTTGAAGGCATTGCCTCGATCTTTGCCGGCTTCAAGAGGGTCAGGAAATCGGAGGTACCCCTTGTGATGGAGCGCTACCTTCAGTTCCAGTCGGTTCCCTATGCCCCGAAGCCTTTTGAGCGGCACGCGAGGATATACGCACTCCAGAAGGCTATCGAAACCATCAGACTGCCCTTCCATGTTCCAGCGAAGAGCCTTGAGAAGTACCTCGAGAAGAAGTGAGCGGTGGGGGGAATGAAGGTTCTGATACGAAAGGAGCTCTTAGACTACCTCATAGAGCTCGCCTGGGAGTTCTATCCAAACGAGTTCGCCGGTTTCCTCAGGGAAGTGGATGGGGTTTTCGAGGAGGTTCTGATCGCCCCTGAGGGGAAGTTTGGCTCTGGATCCGTTTACTTTAACCCATGGAGCCTTCCGCTCGACACGTCGATCAAGGGCACTGTCCACTCCCATCCGAGCAACGTTCCATGGCCTTCAGAGGCTGACAGGTTCTTCTTCTCCAAGTTCGGCGGGGTTCACTTCATACTCGCCTACCCCTACTCCCCCGAGAACGTTTACGCATACTCCAGTGACGGAAGCCCGGTGGAGTTTGAAGTGGTTCAGTAGCCCGAAAATTACTTAAATCTTTTTGGTCATCCTAATTCAGGTGAGATCTGTGAAAGTCACCAAGAGGGAGGAGGAGTATCTGGAGACCATGTATCTCCTTCACAGGGACAGGGGCATCATCAGGGTGAAGGATATAGCCAAGTCCCTTCGTGTAAAACCCCCCAGCGTCGTTGATGCCCTGAAAAAGCTCTCCGAAAAGGGCCTTGTGAAATACGAGAAGTACGACAGGATTCTGCTGACGGACGAGGGCTTGAAGATAGCCAAGGAGACTTACTCAAAACACCAGCTCCTGACCGAGTTCTTCGTGGACATCCTCGGGATCCCACCGGAGATAGCCGAGGAGGACGCCTGCCAGTTCGAGCATTACGTTCACCCCATGACTGTGGAGCGGATCAGGGAGTTCGCAGCTTTTATACAGGAGCAGTGTCCCTACGTGCTGAAGCAGTTCCTCAAGGAGAGGCTTGGAGGGGAAACCACCGATCCCTGAGTTCCAATAATGAACCTCATCGTTTATGCTCTACAAATTTATGGTTTATGTGTGCTTCCTTATAAAAACCTTTCGCGAGAACCGAAAACTTTATAAGCAAAATCAGCGAAAAACTTAAAAGGAATGCCCTTTGGGGTGGGGCCATGCGAAAGTTGGGAAGGGTTTCTCACTATGCAAAGCCAGGTTTCCTGATAGTCAGGACGAACTGGGTTCCCAGTATCAACGATAGGGTTGTGGATAAGGAACTCACTCTCATTGGAGTCGTGAAGGATGTTTTTGGGCCCGTGAGAGCCCCGTACGTTGCCCTGAAACCACTCGTCAAGAACCCTGAGGAGTACGTCAACTCAATTCTCTACGTGGACAGCCGGAGGGGGAAACACGAGGGCCGGAAGAAGGCCCGTGGCAGCGGTTCGAGGAGGAGGCGCCCCGCCCCCAAGAGGAGGGGGTGAGGAGTGTTGGCTGATAAACTTGTGTGCCCCGTTTGCGGGTCGACCGAGTTCTTCTACGATAGGAGTAGGGGAGAGCTCGTCTGCAGGGTTTGCGGTTACGTAATCGAGGACAACATAATAGACGACGGGCCCGAGTGGCGTGCCTTCGATCCGGATCAGCGGGCCAAGCGCGCCAGAACCGGTGCGCCGATGACCCTGATGATACATGACAAGGGCCTTTCCACGGACATAGACTGGCGCGACAGGGACATCCACGGCAACCAGATAACCGGGATGTACAGAACAAAGATAAGAAGGCTGAGGATGTGGCAGAGGAGGATGCGCATAAACGACGCCGCCGAGAGGAACCTTGCCTTTGCCCTCAGCGAGCTCGATAGGATGGCCGCTCAGATGAGGCTTCCAAAGAGGGTCAAGGAGGCCGCGGCCGCCCTTTACAGAAAGGCCGTCATGAAGAAGCTCATCCGGGGCAGGTCTATAGAGGGAATGGTCTCGGCTGCCCTCTACGCCGCCTGCAGGATGGAGGGCATCCCTCGGACTTTAGATGAGATAGCCAGGGTCTCAAAGGTCTCCAAAAAGGAGATAGGGAGGAGCTACCGCTTTATGGCGAGGGGTCTCAACCTTAACCTGCGTCCCACGAGCCCGGTGGACTACGTTGACCGCTTCGGGGACGCCCTAAACGTGAGCGCCAAGTCCAAAAAGCTCGCCAAGGACATACTCCATGAGGCTATCGGAAAGGGGATAACCAGCGGTAAGGGCCCAACGGGACTCGCAGCGGCCGCCCTCTACATAGCCTCCCTGCTCAACGGCGAGCGCAAGACCCAGAGAGAGGTAGCTGAGGTCGCCAACGTAACTGAGGTTACGGTGAGGAACCGCTACAAGGAGCTCGTAGACAAGCTCAACATAAAGGTTCCCATATGAGGGGATACCTTGAAGCTGGCCGTGGTAAGCGACACCCACGTGGGGGACAGACTTCGATGCCTTCCGTCCCCTCTCCTTTCTTCCCTGGAAGCAGAAAAGCCCGACCTCATACTTCACGCCGGGGATGTGGCCTCGGCTGAGGCGCTTGAGGTTCTCGAGGACATAGCCCCGACGGTAGCAGTCCGGGGCAACGCGGACCGGCTTCACCTACCCGAGGAGGAGACAGTAGCCGCTGGCGACTTCAGAATAGGCATCATCCACGGCCACCAGCTCTTCTCCCTCAACGCCCAGTCCCTGACCCTGAAGGCGCTTGAGATGGGGGTTGACGTTCTGATCTTCGGCCACACCCACCGCTATTATTACGACTCGTACTCCCTCCACGGCCGGAGGGTTACCCTCCTCAACCCGGGCTCCCCGACCTTCCCGAGATTCGAGGGGCCGGGTTTTGCTGTGCTGAAGGTGGGGGGCGAAATCGAGGTCAGAAGGGTTCTCCTGTATTAATGAACTGAAGATTGAACGAGAAAATAAAAAATGGCCATCATGCCTTGATGGCGAGTTTTATGTCCTCGGCCTTGACGGTCTTCCTGCCGGCGTGCTGGGCGAGGGCGACGGCCCTCTGGGCAATCTCTATGGCCTTCTCCTCAAGGTGCTCGGCGAGAACCTTCGCGGCTTCCTCGCTAACGCGGGCGGCGCCGGCCTTCCTTATCAACCTGTCAACTGGGGCAATTGGCAACTCAGCCATTCACAACACCTCCATCCTTTTGTTTTGCAGGTATCTGCGTTTTGTTTTAAGAGCAAAGCCCTATATAAAGTTTTCGGAAAAGAAGGCTTTAGCGGCTGGTTTTTACCCAGTTTCCGCTTGACCACCGAGAACTGCCCACTACCCCGCCACCCCTACATGTTATACAAAAACAGTAACCCTTCAAGCGAGATTGAAAGGACCGCTTGGACTCCTCAGATGCCCCAACGGCCGGCGTTCCATCCTTGAAATTAGCGGACTTTACTGAATTTTAATGGGTGAAAATGGCCATTCCTTTCCAGCAGGGTTTTTATAGGGTAACGGTGAATCCTTTAGGCACCGGAGGTGATTTAGATGGTTGAGAAGTTTGACAGGATATACGACTACTACGTCGATAAGGGCTATGAACCGAACAAAAAGAGGGATGTGGTGGCCGTTTTCCGCGTTACCCCCGCGAAGGGCTACACGATTGAACAGGCTGCCGGTGCCGTAGCAGCGGAAAGCTCGACCGGAACCTGGACGACCCTCTATCCCTGGTACGAGAAGGAAAGATGGGAGGACATGTCGGCAAAGGCCTACGAATTCACGGACATGGGCGACGGCAGCTGGATCGTTAAGATAGCCTATCCCGAGCACATCTTCGAGGAGGGCAACATGCCGGGATTTCTCGCGAGTGTCGCCGGCAACGTCTTTGGAATGAAGCGCGTTGAATGGCTCCGCCTTGAGGACATCTACCTCCCTGAGAGGTTCCTGCGCAACTACCCCGGCCCGAACTTCGGTATCGATGGGGTCAGGAAGAAGCTCGAAATCTACGACAGGCCGCTCTACGGTGTCGTTCCCAAGCCGAAGGTCGGCTACTCCCCGGAGGAGCTCTACAAGCTCGCCCTCGACCTATACACCGGCGGAGCGGACTACATTAAAGACGACGAGAACCTCACGAGCCCCTGGTACAACCGCTTCGAGGAGCGCGTTAAGGTCGTCACCAAGGCCATGGAGAAGGCCGAGAACGAGACCGGAGAGAAGAAAACCTGGTTCGCCAACATCACCTCGCCAATACTCGAGATGGAGGAGAGGCTTGAACTCCTCGCCGATTACGGCGTTCCTCACGCGATGGTCGATGTGGTCGTCCTCGGGTGGGGCGTCCTCGACTACATCCGCGAGCTTGCAGAGGACTACGGCATAGCTTTGCACGCCCACAGGGCCATGCACACCGCCTTCGCCCGCTACAAGTACCACGGCATCTCGATGTTCGTCTTAGCTAAGCTCTACCGCGTCATCGGCGTCGACCAGCTCCACGTTGGAACTGCCGGTGCAGGAAAGATGGAGGGCGAGAAGTGGGAGGTCGTTCAGTACAAGAGGATAATCACCGAGGACCACTACGTCCCGGACGAGAACGACGTCTATCACCTCGAGCAGAAGTTCTACCACATCAAGCCCGTCTTCCCGACGAGCTCCGGCGGTCTGCACCCTGGCAACATCCAGCCCGTCATAGAGGCCCTTGGAAAGGACATAGTTTTACAGCTCGGCGGCGGAACGATGGGCCACCCGGACGGGCCGAAGGCCGGGGCGAAGGCGGTGAGGCAGGCGATAGACGCCATCATGCAGGGGGTTCCGCTCGACGAGTACGCGAAGAGCCACAGGGAGCTTGCCAGGGCTCTTGAGAAGTGGGGCCACGTCACACCGGTCTGATCAGCCGCTTATGTTTTTCCAGCTTTTGTTTACGTACTCGTTCAACTGGCTCGCGGAGCTGTTTATCATCTGGCCCGTCTGCTCCGCGACCTGTTTCACGTATTTTATGACAAGCGCTACCATCATTAGCGCTACGGTTATCATGAGCAGGTACTCCACAGCGGCCTGGGCCCGCCTCATTCCCCTCACCGTTATACCTTGCACTCCAATGGATTTAAAGCTTTGCAGGATCAGTAGAGCATCACCTCAAAGCTGAGCTCGCTTAGAAGGTCCGCGAGAACCTCACCGTCCACGTAAGCGAGAAGGTGGTGGTTTCCGGCGGTGCCGTCTACGAAATCCCCTGCGTCTTCAACTTCAAGTTTTACCTGTGTCCTGCACCTGAACTCACTTTTTTCAACCCCTATCACCTTGACTCCGGCGACAACGGCCTTCCTCCCCCTTATCTTGAAGAGACTGGCCCTGCCCGGGGGAAGTTCAACCCCGACCCCAACTCCCTTACCGCTCTCGAAGTGGCTCCTGAGAACGTACCTGCCGAGCAGGGGGGCGGTGCAGTGGGCGAGAATCAGGTAGTTCCTTCCGTAGTCCGCCACGTTGCCCATGAAGGAGGGCTTTCCAAAGAACCTCCTCACTATCATCATTCCGAGGAGTGAGTTTAGCTCCCCCTCGCAGGCCGCCGGGATCCCGCGGGTGTTGAACATGGCCAGGGCGAGGCACGGCGTTCCTCCTATCTTGCCTATGAGGTCAAAGCAGCCGATGGTGAAGCCGTCGAGCTTGTAGTCTTTGAGAATCCGCTCTATCGCCACGTATACTCTCCCTGCAGTTGTGAGGTCCCTTTCAACTGGTTCCCTCACTCCCGCGGCCCTTTCCACGACCTCCCTCACAGCCTCAATGCCCTCTTCCTCACCGATTGATTCGTAGTACTCATAGAATTTCCTCAGGCTTATCCTGGTGTAGGGGAGCTCGAACCTCTCGTTTATCAGCCAGGGGGAAACCCTTCCGATGAGTCCAAGCCTCATCCTGAGGAAGCGGTTCCATGTTTCCATCTCGTCCTCGTAGCCTAAGAGCGCCGCCCTGAGCTCTTCGGGGCTTTTGACGAGACTTGATGGGATGAGCCTCTCTCTAAGGTACTCCCTCAGCTCTATCCCGGCGGCGAGCGAGTTGTTGTAAGGATCTCCAAAAATAATGATGGGCCTTCTAAAAACTCCGAATTCTTTGAGGGCGTTCTCAGTTCCCCCCGTTAGCGGGTACAGGAGGATCATGTCCACTTTGCTGAAGTCCAGGGACTCCCTCGCCTCCCTAAAGTCGGCCTTCGTAGTTATGAAAAAACCGCCTTCGACGTCGTGCTCTTGGGCAAGGGAACTGAGAAACCGTGAGGCCTTTCCCTCGAACTCCTTGGGGTTGGCCAGTTCGCTGACCCCAAAGATAACTCCAATCCTCATTGAATCACCTCTACAACTGGGTATCTCCCCATAATTAATGTTGCGGTCCGGCACGGGAGAAAAATTTATAAATACCGGATACCCCCTATCAACGACGCCCCGGTGGCTCAGCCTGGTGGAGCGGCCGCTTGGTAAGCGGCAGGTCGCGGGTTCAAACCCCGCCCGGGGCTCCAAGTTCTTGTGGGGCCGTGGGGTAGCTTGGTCTATCCTTCCGGCTTCGGGAGCCGGAGACCCGAGTTCAAATCTCGGCGGCCCCACCATCCAGCGATTCTTCTGAGAGATCTCCACCCCCCGCGGTTTCTTCGCCTGTGGTTCTTTACGACACCTGTTGGAGAATTTATCCAAAAGCTTAAATATGGGACTCCCCTACTGCACTTGGACAAATAATCCGGTGGTGAAGATGAGGAGGATCGTGATTTTGGCGCTGTCCCTCATATTACTTGGGGCCGTGTTTTCGAGCGGCTGCATTGGAACGGGCACTCAGACTTCCAGTTCAAGCCCTTCCCAGACCCATTCAGCGGTTTCATCGAGCTCAAGTACGAGGTCTACCTCGGGATCCACCTCCCTCAGCTCCTCCAGCGCTGCCTATTACCCGATCACGGTAAAAGACTACCTGAACAGGACCGTTGCAATTAAGGCCGAGCCCATGAGAGTCGTCACACTCGCCCCCGCGATAACGGAGGATCTCTACTACCTCGGTCTCTTCGCCAGGGTCGTTGGGGTCACGAACTACGACGATTTCCCGCCGGCCGTCGGGAACGTCACGAGGGTTGGTGGTTACGGTAAGTACGCCAACCTCGAGAGGATAGCGGCTCTAAAACCAGACCTTATAATAGCGGACACCTTTTCCCAGCCCATACTCTCCAAACTCGAGGAGATAGCCCCTGTTGTGGTTCTGAGGGCCCACAGCATAAAGGACATCGAAGGGAACCTCCTTCTCTTAGGCAGAATATTCAACCGCGAGAACGAGGCTAAGGAGGTTGTCTCAAAGTTCAGCGCTCAGCTTAGGGAGATAAGCTCCGCCGTTGCTTCAGAACCAAAGGTCAGGGTTTTCTACGTAGTCTGGAACAACCCCATCACGACCGCCGGGGGGGACAGCTTCATAAGCCAGCTCATAAACCTCGCCGGCGGCGTGAACATCTTCAACGATACCAAAGGCTGGCCCGCGGTGAGCATGGAGCAGGTGATAGCGAGGAACCCGGACGTAATAATCCTAACCCCCCACTGCGGCATGACGGTTGACGAGGCGTTTAAAAAGTTCAGCGGCACGAAAGCCGCCGCAACTGGGAGGATATATATGATAAAGAACGAGAACGACCTCATACATCCGAGTCCGAGGCTTACGAGGGGCCTTGAGACGCTCGCTAAGCTGCTCCACCCGGATGCCTTCAAGAGCTCCTATCCGATGAGGGTGGTTGACTTCATGAACAGGACGGTGACAATAGAGAAGGAACCGGAGAGGATAGTTTCCCTTGCCCCCAGCATAACCGAGACCCTATTCGCCATAGGGGCAGGAGATAAAGTCGTCGGCGTTACAAAATACGCGGACTGGCCGGCTGCCGTCAGGAACGTAACGAGGGTTGGTGGTTACGGTAAGTACGCCAACCTCGAGAGGATAGCGGCTCTAAAACCAGATCTCATAATAGCTGACGATTTCGCGCTCCCGATACTCAACAAGCTCGAGGAGATAGCGCCCGTTGTCATAGTGGCTCCCAAGAGCATTGAGGGAATATACAAGCAGATCGAGCTGCTCGGGAAGGTAACCAACAGGGAGGAGGAGGCCGACCTCGTCGTTGGCGAGATGGAGGGCGTTGTCAATTACGTGAGGTCAAAGGTGAGCAACCTGAGCAGGCCGAGGGTTTTCTTTGTTCTGAGCTACTACAACGGCTACTGGACTGCTGGAAGGGGAACCTTCGTCAACAGCCTGATAAACCTCGCCGGCGGCGTGAACATCTTCAACGACACCGAAGGCTGGGTGAAGGTCAGTGAGGAGCAGGTGATAGCGAGGAACCCGGATGTAATAATCCTCCTTCCCAACGCGGGTATAAACGCGAGCGAACTCTGCGGGGGGCCGCTTTCCGGAACAACGGCCGTCAGGGAGGGCAGGGTCTTCACGGTCGAGAACGGTGACGTGTACCAGAGGCCAAGCCCGAGGATAACGATAGCCCTCCAGGAGCTCGCGGACTTCCTCCATCCAAAGGCTTTTGGCCTGTCCTACAACTCCACCTGCGCCGTTGCCACCTCGTGACCCTTTCACTTTCATTTTTGTGGGGGTTTATAGTAAGCCATATAAAGCAGCCCCGGTATATACCACCGGGGAGGGATATGGAGTTCAGGAAGATTCAATTTACCGGGAGGAGTTCATATATAATCTCCCTGCCCAAGAAGTGGGTCGTCGAGAACGAGCTCAAGCAGGGCGACGTGGTGCCCCTGACTATAAACCCCGATGGGAGCATAATAATATTCCCGAAGCAGCCAAAGAGCATCAGTGAGAAGAAGGAGCTTGAGATATCGAGTGAGTTCTCCCCCGATATGGCGGTTCGCTTAGTTATATCCGCCTACATCCAGGGTTACGACGTTCTTGAGGTTCTCTTCCCTGAGGAGCTGCCCGTCTACAAGGTTAAGATAAGGAAGATCCTCCAGAGCCTCCCTGGGGTTGAGATAATCCTCGACGAGCCCCAGAGGATAATAGCCAAGAGCCTCCTCGACGAGAGGGAGGTCAACATATCTGAGATAATGAGGCGCGTGCGCTCGATAATACTCTCGATGATCGGGGACATCTCCCTTCTCACCGGGAGGGACGACGAGGAGGTTCTGAGGGACATCAACGACCTTGAAAACGAGCTCGACAGGTTTTACTTCCTCGTCATAAGGACGGTGAACAGGCTCTTGGATCAGAGAACTGTGGTCAGGGAGAGCGACGTGATAAAGGGGCACTTCGATCTCATCGGTGTGCTCTTCATAGTCAGGAACATCGAGAGGATAGGGGATCACCTGACCCGCATAGCGGAAAACCCCGAGAGGCTCGACTACGATAAGCTCAAGGAGCTCTTCATGGAGGTAGTTGACAGGATAGAGGACCGCGACCTGCGGAAGATAGACAGTCTTATGCTCCGCCTCAAGGGGGAGATATCCTCCATGCGCTCGGCCAAGTCCCCGGCCGAGGAAAGCTACCGGAGGATCCTCGAGTACCTTGAGAACATAGGGGAGACCGTTATCAACATGTCCCTGAGCTGAGGTGATGGCATGAAGGTTATAATGACAACCAAAGTTGACCCGGCCTCAATGAACATCCGGGAAAAGCTCGTGGAGAACTTCGGTTTTAAGGAGGCTGAAGGTGAGTTCGACGGCAACCCAGTTTACAGGAGGGGGAACGAGGTCATCCTGACGACCGAGGGGGAGATGATATACTACGACAACCTCGACACCGCAATCGAGAGAGAGCTCGGCTTCAAGCCCGAGTTCATAGCCTTCGCATCGCGGCACTCCAGCAGGCAGAAGCTCCCCGCCCTCACGGTTCACGTCACCGGGAACTGGGGGAAGGCCATGTACGGGGGGAGGGATGGGAGCCTTGCCGTTGCGCACCCCGTTGCCATGAAGCTCGCCCTCCTGAAGCTCAACGAGCTGAACGACCTGGGCTGGACCGTCTGCTACGAAGCAACGCACCACGGGCCGAGCGAGCTCTCCGTTCCGAGCATGTTCATTGAAATAGGGTCGAGCAGGGAGGAGTGGGTAAACGACCGGGCAGGTGAGATACTCTCCGAGACCATCGTCCACGTCTTGGCTGAGATGGATTCCCGCTGGCCATTCAAACAGGCCATCGGTATTGGCGGCGGCCACTACGCCCCAAAGCAGACGAGGAGGGCCCTTGAGGGCGACCTCGCCTTCGGGCACATAGCGCCCAAGTACGCACATCCAGTTGCGGAGCGTCTTATAAAAAGGGCTATCGAGAGGACTTATGGGGGAGTTGAGGCCGTCTACGTTGACTGGAAGGGGAGTAAGGGTGAGACGCGGCAGCTCGCGAGAAAAATCGCCGAAGAACTCGGACTTGAATTCATACGGGACTGAACAACCGTGACGAAAGGTTTAAAGCGTTAGACGTAGAGATATCCCAGCACCGGACATCCGAACATTTATATAGTTTCCATCCGGAGATAGAGAAGGTGTTAAATTGCACCCCGGAGGGTCGGAAGATGTTGAAACTGATTGAAGAGGCCATTGATAAGACCACTGCTCAGAACGAGGCAGCCAGGGTGGAGGCCCCCTCTTACCAGAGCGACATTGACGAAGAGCTCAGGAAACTGCTTGAGCAGATCCAGGCAAAGATATACGTGGTTGGCGTTGGTGGCGCCGGCTGTAACACCATAAACAGGATGATGCAGGTTGGGGTTCAGGGCGCCAAGATAATAGCCGTTAACACCGATGCCCAGGATCTCCTGAAGGTTCGGGCGCACAAGAAGATACTCATCGGGAAGGAGCTCACAAAGGGCCTTGGAGCAGGCAACAACCCGAAGGTCGGGGAGGAGGCCGCCAAGGAGAGCGAGAGGGAGATAAGAGAGGCCATTGAAGGTGCAGACATGGTCTTCGTTACCTGCGGTCTCGGCGGTGGTACTGGAACGGGAGCGGCCCCGATCATAGCGGAGATGGCCAAGAAAACCGGTGCCCTTACAGTCTCCGTTGTCACGCTGCCCTTTACCGTTGAGGGCATAAGGAGAATCAAGAACGCGGAATACGGGTTGGAGAGGCTCAGAAAGGCCAGCGACACAGTAATAGTCATTCCGAACGACAAGCTCATGGAAGTCGCCCCCAACATGCCGATTCACATGGCTTTCAAAGTCGCCGATGAGATCCTCGTCCAGGCTGTCAAGGGGATAACCGAACTCATAACCAAGCCCGGTCTGGTAAACCTCGACTTCAACGACGTCCGCGCCGTCATGAAAGATGGTGGTGTTGCAATGATAGGCATCGGCGAGAGCGACAGCGAGAAGAGAGCTTTGGAAGCCGCCCAGCAGGCCCTTAACAGTCCCCTCCTGGACGTTGACATAAGCGGGGCGAAGGGGGCCCTGATAAGCATCAGCGGAAGCGACGTCAAGCTTGAGGAGGCCCAGCAGATAATAGAACTCGTCACCAGCAAACTCGACCCGGAGGCCCAGGTCATCTGGGGAATACAGCTCGATGAGGAACTTGAGAAGATGCTCAGGATCCTCCTTGTCGTCACAGGGGTCAGCTCGCCATACGCGGTTTCGGAGGAGGAGACACCCCAGTACGATGAGGAGAGGCGCGTGGTCAAGCTGAGCCTTGAGGAGTTCTGACCGACCGTTACCTTTTTATTTGGTCTCTTGACCTAAGACTCAGTGGGTTAGACTTTCATCTCATGAGTTGAGGGGCGTGATTCGAGATGGCTGGCATTGGCGAAAAAACGAGGAACTTCATTGCCGAGTCCAGGAGGGTTCTGATGGTCACGAGGAAGCCGAGCTGGAAGGAGTACAAGATGGCTTCCAAGATAACCGGGTTGGGCATGATACTCATAGGCACCATAGGGCTTATAATAACCATGTTGGCCTACCTGATCCTCGGCACCCAGGGCTGAACCGGTGGTTGGAATGGGCGAGAGCAGGATATTCACGGTGCGCGTTACCGTGGGTCAGGAGGAGACGACAGCGAAGCTCATCTACAGCAAAGTCAAGACCTACAACCTGCCCGTCTACGCCATACTCGCCCCGAGCAAGGTTAAGGGCTACATCTTCGTGGAGGCACCGAGCAAGAGCGCGGTCGACGAGGCCATAAGGGGTATACGGCACGCGAAGGGAACCCTGCCCGGGGAGGTTAAGTTCGAGGAGATAGAGCACTTCCTTGAGGAGAAGCCCGCAGTTAGCGGCTTCGAGCCCGGCGACATCGTCGAGCTCATATCCGGGCCCTTCAAAGGCGAGAAAGCTAAGGTCATCAGGGTAGACGAGTCCAAGGACGAGATAGTTGTAGAGCTCATAGGTGCGATCGTTCCAATCCCCGTGACCGTCAGGGGAGAATACGTTAGACTTATAAGCAAGCACCGGAAGGAGTGAAGGACGTAATAACAGCTCGATTTGAGAGGTGAGAAAAATGGCGCAGATCGTTGAAGTGCTCGTTGAAGGAGGAAAGGCAAGTCCCGGCCCGCCCCTCGGTCCGGCTATAGGGCCCCTTGGGCTCAACGTTAAACAGGTCATCGATGAGATAAACAAGGCCACCAAGGACTTTGAGGGGATGCAGGTCCCGGTCAAGGTCATAGTCGAGGATCCAAAGAAGAAGACCTTCCGCATTGAAGTCGGTGTGCCGCCGACGAGCCAGCTTATAAAGAAGGAGCTTTCCCTTCCAAAGGGCTCCAGCGAGCCGGTTCACAGCATAAGCGGAGACCTCAGCATGGAGCAGGTGATCAAGATAGCGAAGATGAAGATCGATCAGATGCTCGCGCCTGACCTCAAGGCCGCGGCCAAGGAGGTCATGGGGACCGCCTTGAGCATGGGCGTTACCGTTGAGGGAAAGGACCCCAGGGAAGTCCAGAGGGAGATAGACGCAGGTGCCTACGACGAGCTTTTTGCCGGGGAGGAGGGCGCTTAACCCCCTCTATCGGCGGGGAAAAGTTTAAAAACATCCCCTTTTATGCCTCTTTGATTCTCCATTCGCTTGCTGAAATCAGATGAAAAAAGAAGGAGGGCTGTAAAGTGGCCTTCGACAGGCAGAAAATCGTGGAAGCGGTGAAGGAGGCTAAGGCTCGGGCCCGGGCTAAGCCGCGGCACTTCACACAGACCGTCGAGATGGCAGTCAACCTCAAGGATATAGACCTGAAGAAGCCTGAGAACAGGTTCAAGCTTGAGGTTGTGCTGCCCCACGGTCGTGGGAAGGAGCCGAAGATCGCGGTCATCGCTGATGGTGCCGTTGCCGA
>NZ_JALXBJ010000041.1 GCF_026991495.1 Thermococcus sp.
GGAGTCTTATCCCGCCTCCCAGAGCTATGTAACCCTGGGCATAGGACACTGCCGAGGCCAACACGATTCCAGGGAATGGGTACTCGTCCATTTCCCCTGCACCGGCCATTCCAAGGAGGATTCTCTGACTGGAGTTTGAGAGGGCCAGGAACAGGCCCAGCGGAGCTGAAGTCATGGCGCCGCTCTTTACGGCTTCCCCTGCGTTGAGCTCCATAACTTCCAGGGTGCCGTTTCCCGAGGGAAAGCAGAGGACGGCCTTCCCGGCCGCATCCCCAAGGATTGCATCGGAGCCCACTCCAAACAGGAGAGTCAAGTTGAGGCCGGTGTAGACGGAGGGATTCTTGAGGCTCCCATCATCCCCGATGTCCATCGTTACAAGCCCGCCGGAAGCCGTTGATGCCGCCACGAAGACGCCCTTCCTGAGGGCCACGCCCGCGGCGGAGGTAAAGGTCTCGTTGCCCCCGTAGGCTCTTCCCCAGACCACGTTGCCATAGGGGTTGAGGCGCAGGATCCAGACGGATGATGGGACGCTGAATAGAACCCCCGAGCTGCGCCCGATGAGGTAGATTGAGCCTTCGTTGATTGCGACCGAGCCCATTAGGTCAGAACCGCTCGTCCCATAGGAGAAGGCCCACAGAGGGACCCCATCGGGCGAGAGCTTCATGGCAAAGTAATCGTAATCTGAACCCCTTTCAGCTGTCCCCGCCGCCACTATGGCACCGTCTTCCTCAACCGCAACCGAATTCAGGATCACCCGGTAGCCTTCCACTGGGTAGAGCTTTGCCCAGACAACGTTTCCGTTCCTGTCGAGGCGCACTACCAACGGGGCTACGCTTCCGTTTTGGACGGTCTCGCCGACGGCCACGACGTCACCGTTTGGGGCTACGGCGAGGGCGGAGACGGTATCGTAGTCCTTAAACCCCACAACCCGGAACCAGGCGCCGCTCGCGGCGGCATAGCCCGAGAGAAGCAGTAGAATCATCGCAATTGCTAAGGCCCACTCCTTCATGTTTATCCCCTCGGGAGTTAAGGGTTCCGGCTTAAAGGCCTTTCTGAAACACCCGGGGCAGTTCCTCACTCCAGCCCCCTCAAAAACCTCTCAATCTCACCTAAGATGAAGTTCATCGCCCCGTCGAGGTTTCTCTTCCCGTTCGCCCCGGCGGCCCCGGCATGACCGCCTCCCGAGCCCCCGATCATCGGTCCGACTTTCTCCATTATCCTGCCCAAGTGAAGGCCTTTTTTCACGAGGCTCTCCCTGGCCCTCGCGGATATCCTGACCCCCTTCTTCTCACTGCCCACCACTGCTATATCAGCGCCGAGCTGGAGGAAGACCTTGCAGGCGTAGGATTCATAGGCTGAGACCCTGGAGACAGCTATGATGTACTTCCTGAACTTCCTCACCTCAAGCCTCTGGCAGGCCTTAAGAACCGCCATCCTCTTCGCCTGGTCCGTGTTCTCCTCCCCCACCGGCGCAACGAGCTGGTAGATCTCCCCCATCTGAACTGGAAAGAGGGCGAGCATCTCGCTCACGGCTTTAAAAGTTTCCGCGTTGGCAAAGCGGAAGGAGGCGGTGTCGGTTAGGACTCCGGCAAGTAAAGCCTTCACGCTCTCCTCATCGGCGAAGCCGAAGTACTTGAAAAGCTCCCAGACGATCTCGGCCGTCGAAGTCCTCGACGAGTCCACTACCGCTATGTCAGCCTTTATCGGCCTCTCCTTCTCCATGTGGTGATCCACGAGGATCGTGAACTTCCCGAGGGGGATCTCGATCGGCTCAAGCTGCTCCAGGGAGGAGGTGTCGAAGATCACGACCACGTCCTCCGAGACCTCGGGGTTCCTCTCAACGGGAACGGGAGAGAGGGGAAGCAGCCTCCTCGCATAGGAGGAAACGCTCTGGGCGACGCCTATCCTCACCTCATCAAACCCCTTAGCCTTTAGAAACCTGGCAAAGGCTATGGCGGAGCCGAGGGAGTCCGGATCGGCGTTGTGGTGGCAGAGGAGGAGGAAAGACCTGCCCCCTGCACCCTCAAGAAAGCGCTTGAGTTTGATTTTCCCCTTCATCTCGGTTCCTCTAAAGCTTTTTCAATCCTCTCCACGAAGGCTTTGGCGCCTTCCTCTTCCCGGGCTGAAAAGTGAAGGCGTGGGAGGGACCCCCCTGACTGATCCGCCCAGATGGTTTTTAACGTCCTCGGCAAGGCGCCTTGCAGCCTCCCGATAATCCATCGGCCTCACCGGATGAAATTGGACGTTGGAGGTTTAATCCTTTGCGGCCAGTTCCTTCAGTCGTTTCTCAACGACCTCGTAAGCCCTTTCTATGGCTTTATCAACGAGGGCATCCGGGTCGGCCTTCAGGAAGACCGGCACTTCAAGGTACACCTCAACCTCAAGGTCGAGCGTTTCGTTCCTGTTTATCCTCGTCGTGACCTCGATGTCCTTGACCTCGCTCCTCGTCAGCTCGTTGAATATACACTGTAGGATGGTCTCCTGGGCGAGATCCCCTATGGCGACGAGCTCATCCTCGCTCAGCTCGGGGAGGCCTATGTGCACTATCCTCCTGCCGTCACCACCCATTTGGAGTCCCCCAAGAAAGGAGGGTCAGCCGGCCACGGGCGGCCTGAGGGAAGCCTGTATCTGGGAGGTCAGTTCCTTGAGCTTCTCGTTGAGCTTCTTCTCCTGCCTTTCAAGGGCGCTCAGGCGGACCTCAAGGGTCTCGATCTTGTCCTTGAGCTCCTCAACCGCCTTGGCCTTTTCAGTTCTGACTATCAGCGTCCCGACGGTCTTGTAAACGATTGCATCATCGGGCAGGCTCTCTATCTCCTCAAGCGCCTTCTTCGCATCGTTAAGATCCGCCTGGATCTTCTGCTTCTGCTGGACAACGAGCTGGAGCTGCTGCTGATAGCTCTCAAGCTGTCCCAACATCGCCTGAACCTGTGGTGGAACGTTCTGCATCACAAACACCTCCGTGACTGCAATGCCGGGTTAGAGTAGGGGCGGCCCTTTAAATAGTTTGAGGCTTGGAGGAAATCAGAGATCCAGGGCATCAGCCGCCACCTTGATCCACCTCAGATAGGAGTTGAGCGTTCCCCTCAGGGCGGAGCTGTCCCTGGCCAAAAAGCGGATCACCACCTTCCTTCCCTCCCTCATGAATTCAATCCTGCTCCTCCTGTAAGGAACGGTCTTGTGCTCGTACAAAACGCTTTCGTACACTATCCTGGCCGTCTCTTCGTCCGGGAACGCGATCTCGAGGTAGCCCTCTATCGGGTACACCTCTCTCCCCCCATATGGCTTATCAGGAGACCGATGCTGGCGGAGACGAAGATCCCGAGGACGCTCGTCAGGGAGGCGAGGGCGTACAGGTGCTCCGAGAGGATGCCGTATGTATAACCTACCTCCCCAACGAGGAGTCCAAGGACGCCGAAGCTCGATATCCCCGCCGCTCTCGTCAGGGACACCTTCAGATGGCCGCCCCAGATCAGCAGGGTTGTCAGGAATATCCTGAGGAGGTAGACTCCGACGAAGAAGTAGAGGATCTGAAGGGAAAGTTCGGCCTGGAAGTTTATGCCCCTCCACGCGAAGAATATGGGAGCGAAGATGCCGTAGGTGACGCCGGAGATTATCGTGCTGAGGCGCTCGTACTGCCTCGTCCCAACGAGATCGCTGTGGAGTATCAGACCGGTTAGGAAGGCGCCTATGCTGAAGTGAAGGCCGAGCTCCTCACTGATCAGGCCAAGGGACGTGGCCAGTATCATAACGACCCCGAAGGCCGCCTCGTCGCTCCTGAGCCTCCTCAGCTGGGTCATTATCCAGAGCCTGTGCTTTATCCCTATCAGGTGGTTTACACCGAGAACCGCTATCAAGAACAGAAGATCCTTGATTATGGCCACCGAAAGGCCGACGTAGCCCAAATGGTTGAGCTTTATGTCGATCATGAGGTACAGGATCACGAGGGTCCCGACCTCACTGATGACCGCGTAGGAGAGGGCTATGTGGAGGAACTCCTGTCCGAAAAAGCGGGTGAGCCTTATGACAACTGGAGCAGAGGCCACTGCCAAAATAGAGGCCATAACGATCGTATCCATGCCAATGCGGTAGTCAGTGAAGGGAACGGAGATGAGGAGCATGGCCACGAGGGTCACCACGTACAAGGGGAGGCTCGTCTGCCCCCCGATTCTGGCCTCCTCGGGGGTTAGTTCAAGACCTGCGTACATCATCAGGAAGAAGATCCCAAGCTCGGCGAGAAGGTTCAGGTCAGCCTGGGGAATTCCCTTGAGGAATGCGCCCAGGGCTATACCGGCGGTTATCTCCCCGAGGAAACCCGGGTAGCCAGCCCTCTCAAAGAGCTCGGCAAAGACCCTCGCCACTGCTATTATCACAAAAACGTAGCCTATGACCTCAAACGTCATCCCCCATCCCACCGGGTCAGCGGGTTCCTGGCCTTTTAGCCCCCAAAGCCTCCCTGTAGTCCCATCTCCGCCCGTCTTCCATTATCCAGATCTTGACGAGAATCAGGGGGCCCACAGCCCTCTCCTTTGTAACGTCGAGGCGGTAGAAGTTCACAGCCATTCCCCTCGGGTACCTCTCTATTATCCCAAGGGCGTCCGTTCCGTGCTCCTCCGCTATTGCGGTGAGGCTCCTCCCATCCCTCGGTACGAAGGTTCCTCCAGTCAGCTCCGCAAAGGCCCTCGCGAAGGCGAGGTGATCGACGCCGATCCTCTTGGCGGTGGTGACCACGAAGGGCATCTCCTCACGGATTGGCCTCAGGTTCCGGAACCCCATCTCACGCTGGAGCTTTATGCCGTGGAGGTAGAGGTAGCCGAGATAGCCCCAGCTCTCGGGATCAACCTTAATGAACGTCAGCTTGAGGGGGTTGCCCTTCCAGACGTTGACGACGAGAATTCTCTCGTAGTTCATGTCGTAGGCTTCCATCAGGAGATCCTTCACGGTCTTTTTTCCCCTCGTCAGGTAGAGGGAATTGGGAAAAACCCTCTCTAAGTCATGTCCGAGGCTCCTCGTCCTCCTCGTCGGACGGTGGGAAGTCGTTATGAGCATCATTGCATTCCTTAGCTCCAGGTTCACGGTTAAAAAGCTTTTTCATGAACCGCTGGAAATCCACCGGCCCGTTGCTCAAAGTTCCGCTTCGGCCGGTGGAGAAGAGAGGGACTCAGGGCCTCCTTCTCATCACTCCACGGGTTCAGTGGAGGTGCACTCTCCTCATCGTCCCTCACCTCACCCCCTCAACGTAGAGGAAGAGAGCCTTAAGGTATTCTGTGTCCTTTGAGGCCATGAGTATCGGGTGATCTGGAGCCTGCGTACGGTAGGGTTCCAGGAGCTTGAGGAACTTCCCGGCCTTGGCGGCTGCCGCTATGACCATGTCCTTGAAGGCCTGCATATCCACGTGCTGGGAGCAGGATGCAGTGACAAGTATGCCCCCGTCCTTTACCAGCTGAAGCCCGGCGTAGTTCACGTTGAAGTAAGCGCGAAGCCCGCGCTTGAGATCCTTCTCATGCTGGACGAAGGCAGGCGGATCGAGGATAACCACGTCGAACTTCTCACCGCGCTTTATCATCTCCTCCATGACCGGGAAGGCGGAGCCAACGACGTACCTCATCCTATCCCCGACGCCGTTCAGTTTGGCGTTCTCCTTGACCATCTCGATGGCCCATGGGGACTTGTCCACAGCCACAACCTCCTCCGCTCCAGCGACGGCGGCGTGAATTGCGAAGCCGCCGGTGTAGGTGAAGACATCTAAGACGCGCATGCCTGGCCTGACGTACTTCTCCAAAGCTATTCTGTTCTCCCTCTGGTCGAGGAAGAAGCCGGTCTTCTGGC
>NZ_JALXBJ010000042.1 GCF_026991495.1 Thermococcus sp.
TGCCAGCAACTTCGTCCCCACTGCACTCCACAGAAGCCACTTGCCTGGCATTATGCTCCAGAACGGCCCCCTCGTCCTCGTGACGAATATGGTTAGGTGACCCGCTACGGCCAGCTTCAGGAATATCGTGCTCTGGAGTAGGGCAAGTCCCGTTGCTGTCCTGTAGGAGATGCCGAAGTAGTTTATGGCTATCCACAGCAGCAGGAACGTCTCTATGACGCCCATGGTTCCTATTATCGTCGAGACTGTCAGTATCTCACGTATGTTCCACTTCTCGGGCCAGCGGTTGATTTTGACGTTGTCGTAGGCTATGGTTATTATCGGCAGATCATTGAGCAGAGCTAAGAGGATTATCATGACCGCCGTTACCGGATAGAAGTTGTAGGCCAGTATGCTGATCGTTATGAAGAACAGAACTCTTATCGTTTCAGTTATGCGATAGATGGCGTAGCTGTACATTCTCTGGAAGATCTTCCTAGCCTCGACGATCGCGTTCTTTATCACACCTATCCCCGGGGCAAGGAGGACTATATCTGCCGCTGCCCTTGCAGCGTCCGTTGCACCTGAAACTGCTATCCCCACGTCCGCCTGCTTGAGTGCTGGAGCATCGTTCACGCCATCACCCGTCATTGCAACCTTGTGTCCGGCCTCCTGGAGGGCCTTGACTATCTTGAACTTGTGCTCTGGATAGACCTGTGCAAAACCATCGGCATTCTCACAGAGCTGGATGAGCTCATGTCCCCTTGCCCTGTCAAGCTGGTCTGCCGTGTAGATTTTCTTTCCTATACCCAACATCTTCGCTATCTGCTTCGCTATCGCAATGTGATCACCTGTTATCATCCTTACCCTTATACCGTTCCTCTGCAGGAACTTCACGGTGCTCGCTGAATCGTCCCTAGGCGGGTCAAAGAGCGGTATTAATCCAACGAACTTCCAGCCGTCGCCGAAATCCACGGCCACTCCAAGGGTTCTGTAGCCTTTTTTGGCCAGTTCGTCAACCTTTTCCATTACCTCCTCCCTCAGACTTTGGCTTGCATTCACCATGTCGAGTATGACCTGCGGTGCACCTTTAGCCGTTCTGAACCTCTTCCCATCGCACTCAACCTCGGCCTCGGTGTGCTTTATCACCGGGTCGAAGGGGACGAACTTAACCTGTTTGCACGCTCTGAGCTTTTCCTTGTCCTTCACGGCCCTCAGGACTGCCAGGTCTATTGGATCCTTGTTCTCCTCCTTGCTGGCCAGTGCGGCATAGAATAGCATTTCATCTACCGTAAAGCCCTCCCAGGCAAGTGGCTCATAAACCGTCAACTGGTTCTTTGTGAGTGTTCCGGTTTTGTCGGCGCAGAGAGCATCAACCGCCGCCAGTTCCTCTATGGCAACGAGTTTTGTGACTATTGCCTGCCTCTTCGCCAGCTCATAGGCGCCTATTGCCATGGTTATGCTCATGACCGCTGGTAAAGCCGCTGGGATTGCTGCAACCGTTAAGACGAGGGCAAAGCGGAGAAGTTCTACTACCGGTTTGCCGCGGTAGAGTTCGACGATGAACATTATCGTGACCATGATTATACTGAGGGCTATCAAGTAGTTACCAATATTTATGACGAGCTTCTGATACTCGCTGGTTGTCCTGGCCGACTGCACGAGCTGAACCGTCCTACCGAAGTACGTGCTCAAACCAGTCGCCACCACTACCCCCGTCATCTCCCCTCTCTTGACTATCGACCCGCTGTAAACCATCTCCCCCATTTTCTTTGTCACAGGAACGCTCTCGCCAGTCAATGCCGACTCGTCCACTGTTAAAAACTCTCCCTCAATTAGCTTAATGTCTGCAGGGATTATATCACCCATTCTGAGACGGATTATATCCCCGGGGACGAGCTCCCTGGCAGGTATTGTCTTCCACCTTCCGTCGCGAAGAACCCTAACCTCCAGTGCCAGCTTCTGCTTCAGATACTCCATGATGTTCTCTGCCTTGTGCTCCTGCCAGAAGCCAACGATCGCATTGATCACCAAGAGACTGGTGATTATCGCAAAGTCCTCCCAGTGTTGAACCAGGGCCGAGAGTATTGCCGCCGTTTCTATCATCCACGGTATCGGCCCCCAGAAGTAAGAGAGGAACTTCCTGAGCGGGCTGACCTTCTTTTCCGGGATCTCGTTGGGGCCCACCTCCTTGAGACGGCGCTTGGCCTCTTCCTCGCTGAGGCCTCTCTTTGGATCAACCCCTAAGTACCTCAAAACATCGTTAATACTTATGTGTTTGGCCTTTTGGGCGATCTTCTGCAGGTTATTCCCCTCCACGGCCGTCACCCCCTTTAGTCTCTTCAGGTTACTATAATTCCATCCAGCTTTCAGCTTAAATAGTTTACTACATCAGATTACTGCGTACCTTCCAAGTTCTCGATATAGTTTTGGCACTCCCTTCGCAAATCGATTATTTTTCGGGCTCGGTGCTATGCTTTTTCTTTTGAAAACTCCATCATGGGCAGGGAGAAGGTCAGCCGAAATCCTGATAAGCTTCCCTTCGTATTTCTCCCCATGAACCTCAGCGAAGCGGTTGAGAAGATCCTCCGGCTGGGTGAGAGGGTAAAGTTCATCATCCTCTTTGGCTCTAGGGCGAGGGGCGATTATCGGCCGGACAGCGACTTCGACCTCTGCGTTTACTACGAGGGTAGCGAGCGGGAGGCCTTCAAGTTCAGGGCTCTGGTTCTCGGTCATCTGCCCGATAACTACGACGTCCAGATCTTCCAGCTTCTCCCCGTTTACGTGAAGAGGGAGTGCCTCAAGGGGAAGGTGCTCTACTGCAGGGACGAGACGTTTCTCTATGACATCGCCTATGAAACCATCAAGGAGTGGGAGGATTTCAAGCGCTATTACTACGACTACCTCGGCCTGGAGGCGATAGGATGAAGAGCACTCGGGTTAAAACCCTTCAGGACGTTCAGGAGGTACTTCAAGCTCATAAAGAGGAGCTGAGAAAAAGGTATGGTGTCAAGAGAATTGGGGTGTTCGGCTCCTACTCCCGGGGGGAGCAGAGAGAGGACAGCGACGTTGACGTTCTCGTCGAGTTTGAAAAGCCAGTTGGACTCATAGACTTCGTCCGACTTCGGGAATACCTTGAGAGTCTCCTCGGGGTTAAAGTTGACCTTGTGACCAAAAGAGCGCTCAAAAAGAGGATTAAAGAGCGTGTTCTTCAAGAGGTGAAGTACGTATGAGCTTCCGCTTTTACGCGTATCGTTTTCAGAGTAAAGTTAAAAACGGCCCTGAAGAGCTCAAATTCCGCTTAAAAAGTATCGTGGAGGGTCAAGGATGAGGGTTTTAGCCTCGGCCCCGGCTAAAATTATCCTCTTCGGCGAGCACAGCGTTGTCTATGGAAAGCCGGCGATAGCAGCTGCCATAGACCTGAGAACGTACGTTAAAGCTGAGTTCAACGACTCCGGAAGGATAAAGATAGAGGCGAGGGACATAAAAACGCCCGGTTTGATAGTTTCCTTCTCCGAGAACGAGATTTACTTCGAGAGCGACTACGGAAAAGCGGCAGAGGTTCTAAGCTACGTCAGACAGGCGATAGAGCTCGTGAAGGCGGAGGCGGACAAAAACGGGAGGGGCATAACGGTCTCGATTACCTCCCAGATACCGGTTGGAGCCGGGCTTGGAAGCTCGGCGGCCGTTGCGGTTGCAACCATCGGGGCGGTCTCAAAGCTCCTCGGCCTGGAACTCACCAAAGAGGAGATAGGAAAGCTCGGCCACCGCGTTGAGCTCTTGGTTCAGGGCGCCTCAAGCGGGATAGACCCGACGGTCTCTGCCATAGGGGGGATAATCCACTACGAGAAAGGCGAGTTTGAGCACCTGCCCTTTATGGAACTGCCGATAGTCGTCGGCTACACCGGCTCAAGCGGCTCAACGAAAGAGCTGGTTGCAATGGTCAGGAAAACCTACGAGGAGATGCCCGAGATAATAGAGCCCATACTGACCTCGATGGGCAAGGTGGTAGAGAAAGCCAGGGAGACGCTCTTATCCGAGCTCGATGAGGGGCAGAAGCTCGCCCGCCTCGGCAGGCTGATGAACATCAACCACGGCCTGCTCGATGCCCTCGGCGTCTCCACCAAGAAGCTCAGCGAGCTGGTCTACGCAGCTAGAACAGCTGGGGCTTTAGGGGCGAAGATAACCGGCGCGGGTGGCGGTGGCTGCATGTATGCGTTGGCTCCTGAGAAGCAGAGCGAGGTTGCCACTGCCATAACGATAGCCGGTGGAACGCCTATGGTCACAAAGATAAGCCGCGAGGGGCTTCGCATAGAGGAGGTTCTGCCATGATAATCGTCAAGGTCGGTGGAAGCGTCTTCAGCGACAAGAAAGGAGAAGCTGAGAACTTCGACGAAGAAACGGTACGGAGAATAGCAAAGGAGATAGCGGAATTTTACCCGGGGAAGGACTTCATAATCGTTCACGGCGGCGGGAGCTTCGGGCACCCTGAGGCGAAGAAGTACGGCATAAGGGACGGCCTGCCCGAGGACTGGAAGTCGGCAAGCCTCAAAAGGATAGGCTTTTCACTAACTCACCAGGCGATGTTGAGGGCCAACGACATGATCGTTGGGGTTTTCCTCGATGAGGGGCTCCCCGCCTTCTCAGTCTCAACCTCCTCAATATTCCTCACCCGGAACGGCGAGGTGGTTCATGGGGACGTTGAGGTCATAAAGAAGCTCATCGAAAACAGATTTATCCCCATCCTCTTCGGTGATGTCTCCCTCGATCTGGCAAAGGGCATAGACATCCTCTCGGGGGATCAAATCATCACATACCTCGCCAAGATGCTTGAGCCCGAGAAGGTGATCTTCCTCATGGACGTCGACGGGATCTACGATGGCAAACCCGGGGAAGGTGAGCTGATCCAGGATCTTAAACGGGCAGAAATCGGCCCGCTCCTTGAGAGGCTCCACTGCACCGCCGCCGGAACCGACGTCACCGGCGGGATCTGCAACAAGCTCCGCGAGGCCGCGAAAATAGCCGAACACTCTGAAGTTTGGTTCGTGAACGGTAAAATCCCGGGTAGGTTGGGTGGGGCTGTAAGGGGAGACGGCTTCGGCACGAGGATAGCGAGATGACCTTTTTATTCAGCCCTCCCCCCATGCAGTTCCCTTATCCTCAGGTACGCGTTAGCTGAGCCCACGCTGTGGAGGTGCCCCGATTGGACTCTCTCCCAGCCGATTAACCTTCCGTCGGCATCGAATACCCGCGCCTCCCTCCAGTTCTCTCCCCCTTCAACCTCGACATCCCCGAGAACTCCTAACTTTTCCGCCTCGGCACCGCCCAGCCCAACCGCGTAGACCTCCACCGGGCCGATGGCCTCGTAAACCGTCGGGATGACGCCTCTATCCGCTACTGCCCTTCCAACTATCGCCCTCGCAACTAACTGGGCGTAGTGGCCAGCGACAAAGCCGAGGGGTCTGTAAACAAACTCTCCCGTAATGAAGTCCCTGCTCATGGCGCAGTCCCCGAGGGCGTAAACGCCCGGAAAGCCCGTTCTCCCGGCTTCATCAACCTCAATCGGCCTCCCGTCTCTCCTCAGGAGGCCCGAGTTTGGCCTGACGCCAGTGGCCATCACGACGGATTTAGCCCAGAACTCCTCCCCGCCCCTCAGCCTAACGCCCTCAACCCACTCATCGCCCTCCACCTCTTCAACGAGCGATGAGGTGAGGACTTGAATCCCCAGCCTGGTGAGATGATCCCCGACGAATTCAGCTAAGGGCCCTTCAAGGAGGTTGGGGAGAATCCTCCCCCTCGCCTCGATAACAGTAACGCCGTGACCGAGCTTCCTCAAAGCCACGGCCGCGGTGAGCCCAACAAGACCGGCCCCGATGACGACCGTTCTGCTCCCTCCTGGTAGAGAACTGAGGAACTCGACGTCGTTGCTCCCGTGGAACGTGACAACTCCCTTGAGCCCCACGCCGGGGATAGGGGGCAGGAAGGGCCTCCCGCCAGTCGCTACAACGAGGTTCCCGTACTCGACCTCCGAGGTTCCCCCGTTTGTCTTTATCCCTACGGTTTTCTCCGCTGTATCGAGTGAGATCGCTTCCGTCCCGGCGAGAACCCTAACCCCCATCCAGGAGAGCCTCTTAGACAGCCCGAGGGCAATCCTCCCGAAGGGGACCTTTGAACTCAAAAACTCCGCCAGCCTGTGCCTTGAATAGGCCGGCCACTCCCTCGCGATAATGGTTATCTTTTCCGGCGGGAACCCCTCCCTGATGAGGTTCATGGCAGTGTAAACTCCCCCGATACCACCGCCGACGATGACCGTGCCCCCGGACACTTTACACAAACCCCCTTATTGAGAGAAGCTCCCTGACCGGCTTCCTCTCCCTCGCGAGGCCCTTATCAGGAGTTCCACCGTAGAGGAGCGCTCCTTCTTTGCACGCTTCCACGCACTTCGGTTCTCCGTTGCAGAGATCGCACTTCACCATCTCGCCCGTTGGGCCGAGGAAGACCGCCCCGAAGGGACAGACTGCTGCACAGGCCTTGCAGGAAGTGCAGAGCTCCTTAGCGAGGAAGACCGTTCCGTCCTCCTTGACCCAGAGCGCCCCGAACTTGCATGCGTCAACGCACGGAGCCGGACTGCAGTGCCTGCAGACCACGATGTCCCAGCCCCCGGGAGTTTTAGGTATCCTTATCGCCGGCTCCTCCATCGGGCACGCTTTGACACAGTCCATACAGCCCGTGCACCTCTCGGGGAGGATGTGGAGCAGTTGCTTTCCGCTCACAGCTCAAGCCCCTCGTTCCTCTTCCATATCTCCCTCAGGAAGTTCTCGGCTTCTTCTGCTTTTTTCCGCCTGTAGGGTGACTCCGCTCCGCCGTATATCCCATATGCTACTCCCGTTGCCTTAGCCCTCTTCAGTTCCCTCGATACCTTCTCCTCGGGGCCGAAGATTATGGCATCGTGCGGGCAGACATCGACGCACTCCGGCTCACCACCGCAGAGGTCGCACTTTATCGGCCTCGCCTTAAAGTCGAAGCTTATCGCCCCGAAGGGGCAGGCGTAGGCGCACTCCCGGCAACCGATGCAGCGGGAGTAGTCGATGACGTAGGCCCCGCTTTTATCCCTCTTTATCGCGTCCACCGGGCAGACCCTCTCGCATGCTGCATCGTTGCACTGGAGGCAGTAGACCTGGACAGAAGTCTGGACTTCGGGCTTGGTCAGTATCGTTATCCGCGAGAGGAGCGGGTTAAAGGTTCCGCCGTGCTTGTAGGAGCAAGCTAACTCGCAGAGGTGGCAGCCCGTGCAGTTCTCGTAGATGACGCCGAGAACGAACATTCACTCACCCCCCGGATAGCTTTCAAGGGGCCAGAGCGGCGGCCCGTCCCACTCTGGGAAGTCCTTTCCATCTATCGCGTCCGCCACCTTGCCAATCCCAAGCCTTTCGAGGGCCTCGCGCTTCGGGTAAGCTGTCTCGACGTCGCAGCCCCTCCTCTCAAGGTACTCATCGACCATCTCCCAGTGCCGCTTTACCTGCCTCCTGAACCTCTCGGTCTTAGCGAGCTCGGGCGGGAACTTGACGTCGTAGTGCTTCTTCCTGATGCCCTGCCTCACGTTGATGGCCATCTCCGTCAGGTATATCCTGTCCGTTGCCTCTACCACGTCCTTTTCCGTGAACTCCATCCCCGTGAAGGCCTTCAACAGCATCGCCGTTCCTTTGAACACAGGGTACTTCCAGACGAGCGGGACAGCCTGGAACCACATGTTTATCGAGCCCTTGCACCGCCCAAGGGAATCCGCTAAGGTGCACGCCCTCTCAGCCTCTATGAGCGCTCCAACCGGGTCTTTACGGTAATCGGGCAGGCCTGCCTCAAGCATCCTCTTCACTGCTTCGGGATCCATGTTGACGTCGTTCTCCCAGTATGCCCAGGAGCGCCCCCTGAGGTGGTCGGCCCCCCTCGTGGAGGTCGCGTGGGCGAGGGTGAAGATACCGTTCATGAAGTCCACCTCGTACCAGCCCCTGTTGAGGCCCTTGACGTCGTAGGAGTAGGCGAGCACCTCCTTCCCAACAAGCTTCGCGAAGTTGCGGTAGCCTTCAGCAAGCTTGTTCCCGAAGCCCCTCCTGTAGGCCGTCATCTTGACGAGCTCTATCTGCCCCTCTGCATCGCCCCATTCGAGGGAGACCCCATCGAGCTCTTTATCGCTTATCAGGCCCTTTTCGTGGAGGAACCTCGCCATGGCTATCGTGTCGCCTAGCGTTATGACGTCCATCCCGTACTCATCAGCTAAGTGCTCCATCCGGAGTATTGCTTCTGTGTCGGTTATCCCGTTGTTGGAACCGAGGGCGTATATGGACTCGAACTCGCTTGAAGTCCCGTATTCCCCGCTTTTAGGGAGGTAGTAAACGTCCTTGCACGCTAAGGGACAGGAATAGCACTGCGTTCTTCCCACCTCGAACTCTGCGAAGTCCCTCGGTCTCAGTCCCTCCGGCAGGTCGTCCGGCCCGAGATGGCTTTGGAAGTACTTCCAGCCAGGGTACCAGCTCATCATCCCGTAGTGCGTCCCAATGACCGAGTAAATCCTTCTCACGAACTCGCTCTTTTTGAAGTACTCCAAGTCCTCCCTGGAGAGCTTATAGAAGGTCTCAGGATCAGCTGGCTCGACCCCTTTAGTACCCCGTATGGCTATCGCCTTCAGGTTCTTTGTGGCCCAGACTGCCCCGCTCCCCCTTGCTCCAGCGTGGTACTTGTCCACCATCGTCGTCGCGAAGCGGACGAGGTGTTCTCCTGCAGGCCCTATTCCAGCGACGCTCACGTCATCGCCGTGCTCGTCCCTCAAAGTATCGACCAGTTCCCCGCTCTTCATTCCCCACAGCTCGGAGGCGTCCCTTATCTCGACTTCCTCGTCCTCAATCCAGACGTAGCTCGGCCTTTCGGCCCTCCCGAGTATTACTATCCCGTCGTAGCCGGCGTAGCGCATCATTGCCGAGAACTCACCGCCCGCGTTCCCGTCCCCGAGGATTCCCGAGAGGGGCGAGATGGTACTTATGTGGAGCCTGCTCGTCATCGGTAGTGCCGTTCCGGCAAAAGCCCCGTTTCCGAGTGCTATGATGTTCTCAACGCTCAGGGGGTCTATCGGGCCGTTGAGCATCTCGAAAAGGGTTTTTGAGTTGAAGCCCCTCCCCCCGAGGTAGAGCTTGGTATCTTCCGGCTTCACGGGCTGCTTAACGGCTTTTCCGCGACTCAGGTCGATGAATAGAATTTCGCTTTCCCCTTCGGATAGCGCTGACATCTTTCACATCCCCAGCGTGAGGTTGCAATGACGTGAGTTGGGCTTTAATCCGTATAAAGGTTTCCAAGTTTCCAAAAACCTCTTAACTTCCGCTTTCCTTTCTCCACTGGTGGTGTGAATGGGGGCCTTTGACAAGGAAGAGCTCACGGTCATCAGGAAGTTCGAGCACATAGAGCACTGCCTAAAGAGGAACGTGAAGGCTCACGTTTCCAACGGGTTTGAGGATGTCCACTTCGTCCACACGAGTTTACCTGAGATAGACAAGGACGAGATCGATTTGAGCGTCGAGTTTTTGGGCAGGCGCTTTGACTACCCGATTTTCATAGCGGGGATGACCGGCGGAACCAAGGGTTCACAGCTGGCCGGAAGGATAAACAAGACATTAGCTAAAGCCGCTCAGGAACTCAACATCCCGATGGGAGTTGGAAGCCAGAGGGCGATGATAAGGAAGCCGGAAACCTGGGAGAGCTACTACATTCGCGATGTCGCCCCGGACGTCTTCCTCGTCGGCAACTTAGGTGCCTCCCAGTTTTCCGAGACGATTCCCGAAAGGTACGGGCTTGAGGAGGCTTTGAAGGCCGTCGAGACGATTCAGGCCGATGCTTTAGCGATACACATGAACCCCCTGCAGGAGAGCGTCCAGCCCGAGGGAGATACTCAGTACAGGGGCGTTCTCAAAGCGTTGGCCGAGCTCAAGGCGGAGTTCCCGTATCCGATAATAGCGAAGGAAACTGGAGCAGGAGTTTCCAAGGAAGTTGCGATAAGGCTTGAGAGCATAGGGATTGACGCGATAGACGTTGGCGGTCTCGGCGGGACGAGCTGGAGCGCGGTCGAGTATTACAGGGCGAAGGATGAAATAGGAAAGAACTTAGCTCTCCGCTTCTGGGACTGGGGGATTAAAACGGCCATAAGCGTGGCTGAAGTGCGCTATTCGACCGAGCTTCCAATAATCGCCACCGGTGGAATGCGCGACGGAATAGCGATGGCGAAGGCTTTAGCCATGGGTGCCACCTTTGCGGGCGTTGCTTTGCCCCTCCTGAAGCCCGCCGTGAAAGGCGACGTCGAGGGCGTAATCAAAATCCTGAGGAGGTACATCGAGGAGATAAGGAACGCGATGTTTCTGGTAGGTGCTAAGAACGTCGAGGAGCTCAGAAAAGTTCCGCTCGTGGTTACCGGCTTCACGAGGGAGTGGTTAAGCCAGAGGATTGACCTGGCTGGCTATCTGGGGGCCCGTTAGGTTATTCCCACTTTTTTTGTTCGAGTGTGGAAGAGTGGAGAACAAACTTCCTGCACTTTTGCTGGATTTCCTTGAAGGGTTTGCAATCACATTGAGCCCCCTTACCATGGCAATAGCCCTCGCCTTCGCTTCGATAGGTGCGGTAATCACGAAGTTCGGAACAACCCCCATGAGGAAGGCTTTCTTTCTCATCGGCGCCCTCGCCGGTTGGGTGACCTCTTACCTGCAGGGTCTTGTTCCCTTCTACAAATGGCCGGGAATCTGGTGGATGCCTACCGGGGTTGTCGTCGCCTCCGTTTTTGGAATCCCGCTGACGTATCCCTGGAAGGATTTGGGCTGATGCGCACCTTTTTAAACCCTCCCGAGAAGTAGGGCCAGCGCAGCCCCACGCCTCAAGAGGGGCCTGGGGAGGGGAGGACTGAAGATGATAAGGATCTACACCGTCAGCGGTTACGAGGAAGTAGGAAAGAACATGACAGCCGTTGGTTACTCTAACGGAGGCACGGAGGAGGTTGTAATAATCGACATGGGAATCCGCCTCGACCGCGTTCTCATACATGAGGACGTGAACATCCAGGAGTTCCCCACGAAGGAACTGCAGAGGCTCGGCGCAATTCCCGATGACTCGATCCTGCGGAACAGGAAAGTCGTTGCAATCGCCTTTACCCACGGTCACCTCGACCACATAGGGGCGGTGGGAAAGCTCGCGCCCCACTATCCAGACGTCCCGATATACGGGACTCCCTACACGGTGAGGCTCGCCAAGGGGGAGGTGAAGAGCGAGAAGTACTTCGAGGTCAAGAACCCGATGTACGAGACCAACTACGGGGAGATAGTTCAGGTCAGCGAGAACCTGGCGATAGAGTTCGTCCCGATGACCCACTCGATACCCCACGCTGCCATGGTCGTCGTCCACACTCCCGAGGGTGCAGTTGTCCACACCGGCGACTTCAAGTTCGACAACAACAATCCCCTGGGAGAAAGACCGGACTACGGAAGGCTCAGGGAGCTGGGGAAGGAGGGGGTTAAGGTTCTCATAGCGGAATCAACGCGCGTGGCGGAGGAGACCAAGACACCGAGTGAGGCCGTTGCCAAGAT
Organism: Thermococcus sp.; assembly: GCF_026991495.1. Lineage (GTDB taxonomy): Archaea > Methanobacteriota_B > Thermococci > Thermococcales > Thermococcaceae > Thermococcus. The sequence goes on from NZ_JALXBJ010000042.1 coordinate 11,592, forward strand.
GCTCCTCGAGGACTTCTTCCTCTACGAGGGTATGGAGGAGGACGGCCTGATAGCCACTACATTCGCGAGCCACATAGCCAGACTGCAGGAGCTGATCAGGATAGCCAACAAGATGGGCAGGCAGGCACTTTTCGTCGGCCGCTCCTTAGCGAAGTACACCGGAATCGCGAAGCAGCTCGGCCTCATCAAGATGAAGGGGGCGAGGGTCGTTAGAAGCCCGAACGCAATAAAGAGGGCCCTCAAGGAGGCCTCTTCCGCGAGGGACAACTATCTCCTGATCGTTACGGGCCATCAGGGAGAGCCCGGTGCGGTTCTAACGAGGATGGCAAACGGTGACCTCTACGACATAGGCAAGCGGGACACGGTGGTCTTTTCAGCCGGGACTATACCCAATCCCCTCAACAGGGCCCAGCGCTACGTCCTCGAGACGAAGCTCAGGATGAAGGGAGTCAGAATGGTTAAAGATCTCCACGTCTCGGGGCACGCGAGCAGGGAGGACCACAGGTACCTGATAAGGCTCCTAAACCCTGAGAACATAGTCCCGGCCCACGGGGAGTTCAGAATGCTCACACACTACGCCGAGCTGGCCGAGGAAGAGGGCTACCTCATCGGAAGGGACGTCTTCGTTTCGAGGAACGGCTACACAGTTGAGATTGAGGGCAAAGCTGATAAATCATAAAACCCTGTAAAGCAGAGGGAGGTTGAACAAGATGGGCAAGTACGATGACCTGTTCACAAGGATCAGGAAAAGGACTGGGAGAGTGGACGAGGTCATCCTCGGTCTGATCCCCGATAAAGAGCCGCGGGAGCTGTACGGGGCGGCAAGGCACTACCCCTTAGCAGGTGGGAAGCGCGTGCGGCCCTTTGTCGTCCTCCGCGCTACTGAGGCCGTTGGCGGTGACCCGGAGAAGGCACTCTATCCGGCAGCGGCGGTTGAGCTCATCCATAACTACTCCCTCGTCCACGATGACATAATGGACATGGACGAGCTGAGGCGCGGAAGGCCGACCGTCCACAAGCTCTGGGGCGTCAACATGGCAATCCTTGCCGGTGATTTACTCTTCAGCAAGGCCTTCGAGGCCATAGCGAAGGCCGATGTTTCCCCGGAGAAGAAGGCCAGGATCCTCGACGTCCTCGTCAGAACTTCAAACATGCTCTGCGAGGGGCAAGCTTTGGACATAGAGTTCGAGACCCGCGATGAAGTGACCGTCGAGGAATACCTCAAAATGATAAGCGGAAAGACGGGGGCGCTCTTTCAGGGCTCAGCAGAGATCGGTGCGATCATCGGAACAGATAACGAGGAGCACATAAGGGCACTCTCCAAGTGGGGCATAAACGTCGGCATAGCCTTCCAGATATGGGACGATGTTCTTGACCTAATAGCCGACGAGGAGAAGCTTGGAAAGCCCGTCGGAAGCGACATAAGGAAGGGCAAGAAGACGCTGATAGTGAGCCACTTCTTCGACAACGCGAGTGAGGAGGACAAGGCCGAGTTCCTGAAGGTCTTTGGAAAATATGCTGGAGACCCAACGGGCGACGCTCTGATACACGACGACAAGGTTAAGGAAGAAGTTGCAAAAGCTATAGAGCTCCTCAAGAAGTACGGGAGCATTGACTACGCCGCTCGCTATGCGAAAAACCTCGTGAGAGAGGCAAACGAAGCGTTGAAAGTCCTCCCGGAGAGCGAGGCAAAGAAGGATTTAGAGCTTTTGGCTGAGTTCCTTGTTGAGAGGGAGTTCTGAGCTTTACCCCTCTTTTTCCGCCAGAATCCACCCAACCGGCGGGTGCTCGGTCCCGTTCTTCCACTTCTCATAAGTCCTATCCCACTTTTTTAAAAGCTCGGCGCGCTTTTTGCCGTCCTTTATTCTCTCCACGTACTCCCGCGGGATGTAGGCTAAGTAATGCGGAAGGCCCGGCTCGAAGGTCCCGCTTTCGATTACTCTTCCTCCGGCTTTTTCGACGAGTTCTTTGAGTTCTTCCATCGTTGGATAATGCAGGTCGTCCTTTTCGCCGAAGAGGGCCTCGAAGATTTCCTCACGGAGGTTGTATAGCTCCAAATGTGCCTCCTGTCTCTCGTTTCTCGCGATGGGCAGGCTCTCGGCTATGAAGACCTTCTCGGCCACACGGAGCATCTCCGAGATGACTTTTACCATCGTCTCCTCGTTCTTCAAACTTCGTATCCCGTGAACGAGAACTGCCAGATCAAAGGCCTTAAACGGGAAGGGAAGCTCCCTCGCGTCGAGCTTCAGGGGGATTACCCGGTGCTTGACGCCTGTGACTGAAGTTACCCCCTCGAAGAAGCGCCACCTTGATTTGTCAACGGCCACAACGCGACCGGTTTATGCCAAAAAATTAAAAGAGAAGTTTAACCATTAAAGTAGGGGGAAACCCTATGGATACCGCTAACAATGAAGGATTATCATCAAAAGATAGTTTGTTAAAAGAAATGGAAGTAACTATAGAGCAAATGATAGCAAACATTGAATGGGGATGGGAGACAATAAGAATATACCTCACGGTTATAGGTTTTCTATTGGTTGCATATAACTACTTGATTTACCAGTTTGCTATCCCTTACATTCACAATGTTCCGGAGACTAACATGACAAAAGGTTTGATAGTTTTTGCCTCATTGATAATACCCATTTTGAGCGTTCCATTGACATGGGCCACTTTAGAGATATTTGAGTATAGATATAGAAGATTCTTGGATAATGCATATACTGCTAACAAAATCCGAGAACTTTTGGGGTTATGGGGGTTAAACTTATATCCTAAGAGATATTACAAAAACAAGTTTAAAGGATATGATAAGTTCATACTAGACACTATGAAGAGAAGCCACCCCCCTACTTTTTACACACAAGGCAAAAAGTTCATAATAGTACTTGAGGGTATTTTCATTTTTGAGGCTATAATTGTCGTGGTGTTGTTATTATCTCTCTGACATAAAAAGGATAAAATAAAGAAGCAATTGGCTATTCAACGAACACCGCCGGCTTCAGCGGCATCGCCTGCTTTTTCTTTCCTCCCTTATCTTCTTCGGCGTTGATGATCATCTCTAGGCCGAGCTCCTTCTCCATGAAGTCCCTTGCCTCTCTCAGTGCTTTCTCCTCGTTGATGCGCTTCACGTCAAAGGCGCGCTCCTTGATGAGTCTCTGGATGAGCCTGCTTACCTCCTTGCCGTACTTCTTCATCCCTTGATCTTTCATCAGCTCGGCCATCGCTGACTTGAAGTCCCTCTTCTCTGCCACAACTTCAACAACGCGCCACTTCCACTCCGGCGAAGTGTAGATGTAGGCCCTCTTCGCATTTTCGAGTTTTGCTACACGGATAATCTCCTTGATGTCCTCGATGACCGACTGGACGAAGTCTTCTTCAGCCTCTACCGTCTCGTTCCACCACTCACCAACCGGTTCGGGCCACTTTGCTAAGCTCACGAAGCCCTCCCCGCCGAGCTTCTCCCAGAGCTCCTCGGCGATGTGCGGTGTGAACGGCGCCATGAGCCTGACCCAGATTTCTGCCAGCTTTCTCAGCACGTAGCGCTTCGCCTCGTCGTCCCTGCCTTCAGTTCTCCTCATGTACCAGCGCAGGTCGTTCAAAACCGTGTAGAAGGCCCACTGCACTGCCGTCCTAGTCCTGAACTCCTCAAGGGCTTTGGTAGTTCCTTCAATGGCTTTATTCAGGCGGTGGAGCATCCAGCGGTCGATGTCCTTCAGCTCGGTTTCTTTGGTCTCGTAGGTGGCGAACTCGCTTATCAGCTCGTAGAAGCGCTCGACCTGTCTGCGGAGCTTGCCGACCTCTTTCCTGCGCCAGTCGAAGTCGCTGTCGTGCTCGGCAAGGCTCATTATGTAGAGCCTCACCACATCGGCACCGTTCTCCTCGATGGCATCTATGAAGTTCAGCACGTTGCCCTTGCTCTTGCTCATCTTCTGGCCTTCCAGGGTTCCAAAGCCGTTGACAGCGATGCCTCTCGGCCAGTGCTCTCTCCTGAATATCGCCACATGGTTGAATATGAAGAAGGTCAGGTGGTTCGGTATGAGGTCTTTAGCAGAGCAACGCCAGTCGAGCGGATACCAGTACTCGAACTCCTCCTTCATCTCGTGGATTGTCTCCGCTGGAATTCCGGTCTTCTCTTCAAGTTCCTTCTCGCGCTCCTCTCTGAAGTCCTCCCTAAACAGGTAGTCGAAGAACTCCCTCGTGAGCCTCTCCGGGTCGAGTTTACCCTCTTTCCTCAGCTGGTTGATGTGCCTGCTTATAGTGTAGTAGGCCATGTATATTGTCGAGTCGCTCAGGCTTTCTATGACCCACTCCGGATCCCAGGGCAGGGGCGTTCCCAATCCAACTTTCCTCGCGCAGGCCTTCTCCTCAAGCCAGTCTATTACTGCCTCGAACTGCGCCCTTCTGCTCTCGGGGAGTATCTTCATGTTTGAGAGTGCTTCTCTCGCCTTCTCCTTCCACTCGGGATTGCCGTAGTCGATGAACCACTGGTTGTGGATTATCTTGATTACCGCCCTGTTCCCGAAGCGGCTTATGACCGGTTTATCCGCGAACTCGTACATCGTCTCAGCCTTGCCGCTCCTCAGCATCTCCTCGGCCACCAGCTCCTTTACCTCCTGGACGGGTTTTCCGGCGTAGGGCTCTACCTTGAAGAGTCCCTTGTGGTACTCTGCCTTGTAGATGCTCTTGGTCGCTTCCTCAAGCTTCTCCTTGTCCTTCTGGCTCTTCACCCCGAGTCTCTCAGCTTCTTCAACGGCTGGAAACTCGCCGTAGCCTTCAAGTTCGATGAGCGAGATGTAGCTTATCTCCTCAACAACGCGCGGGTCTACCTCGTACTTGAGGAGTATTTCGGTTTCTTTCTTCAGGTCTTCCAAGGCTATGTGGTCGAAGGGAGCGTGAGCCGGAACGCTCATGACGACGCCGGTGGCGTTGTCCGGGTCAACGAACTCCGCCGGCAGAATAATGATCTCATCGCCCGTTACGGGGTTCTTCACGTATTTGCCGATGAGCTTTTCACCCTTGAACTCCTCTATGACCTCTACCTCCCTATCTTGGAAGGAGAGCTTGTAAGCGGCTTCCCTGCTGACTATCCACGTTTCTTCCTTTCCGCCACGCCTGACCTTGGCCTTGACGTAGGTCGCGTTGGGATTCAGCCACATGTTGGTGACTCCATAGACTGTCTCGGGCCTCAGCGTTGCCGCGGGGAGGTATATAACTTCGCCGTTCTCCTCGAGGATGAACTTGATTATGACGTACTCTAAGATCTGGATGTCCTCGCCCTCCATGATGTCGTGGTCGCCGAGCGGCGTTCCGACTACCGGGTCCCAGCGGACGCGGTGCGCCCCCTTAACGACAAGCCCCATGTCCTTGAGCGTCCAGAACTGCCATTCGATGAACTTGCTGAAGGGCGGGAATAGGCTGGTGGTGTGGAACTCGCGCGTCCAGTCGACGGAGAAGCCGGCCCTTATGAACGTCTCCTTTGCGGACTTCATGAAGTACTTGACTATCTCCTTCGGGTCCTCGAACTTCCAGAGTATCTCCTCCGGAACCTTGTAGACGTCGCGGTAGATGTGGATGGTCTTCGGGTCGCGGTTCTTTATCCTCTCGGCGATTCCAACTATCGGCGCGCCGGTGATGTGCCACGCCATCGGGAAGAGCACGTTGTAGCCCTGCATTCTCTTAAAGCGCGCTATTACATCCGGAATCGTGTAGGTTCTTGCATGTCCTACGTGAAGGTGGCCCGAGAGGTATGGAAAGGCTACCGTTATGTAGAACTTCTTCTCCTTGGGCTTGGCTTTTCTGTCGGGCTCGAAGATTCTTTCCTCTAACCAGCGCTTCTGCCACTTCTCCTCAATGGCCTTGAAGTCGAGCTCAGCCATGGCTAAAACCTCCTTTAGCTTCAATTTTCAACACTAAGAGTCCAGAGGGAACTCCAAAAGAGAGGGACTCAGGAATAGGGGGGTTATCGGGGAAATCAGTTACCGCTGAGATTTCGACGGAGAAGACACTCCCCCCTCATCGGCATCGGAAGCGGTAAAGACTTTGGGTATTTAAGGTTTTTGGAGGGCTCAGAGGATGACCAGCTCCCTCTCAGCCCTCGTCAGCCTCCTCCCCCTCCCGTCTACAACCGCTACGTCGTCCTCTATCCTGACCCCCCCGAGACCGGGGACGTAAATCCCGGGCTCTATCGTGAAGGTCATGCCGTTCTCTAAGGTTACCTCGCCGTCGGGCCCTATGTAGGGCTCCTCGTGGACGTCTAAACCAAGACCGTGGCCGGTTCTGTGAGTGAAAAACTTCCCGTAGCCAGCCTTCTCTATTGTCTCCCTCGCGGCGGCATCTACTTCTCTTGCCTTTACACCTGCTTTAACGGCCCGGTAGGCGTTCTCTTGGGCCTCCTTAACAACGTTGTATACCTCAACCAGTCTCTCATCGGGATTTCCAAGTGCTATCGTCCGCGTTATATCCGAGCAGTAGCCCCTCCACCTGGCCCCGAAGTCCAGTATGACCAGGTCTCCCTCCCTGAGCCTCCTCTCGCCCGGTTCGTGATGGGGGTTCGCGGCGTTCTCCCCGCTCGCAACTATCGGCTGAAATGATATCCCGTCGGAGAGCTCCCTTATCCTGAGCTCTATCCTCAGGGCGAGATCCCTCTCCCTCATCCCGAGGATATCCCAGCTAAGGAGCTCTTCGAAGACGCGGTCAGCGGCCTTGGCGGCGTGCTTCATGTTAGCGATCTCACCCGCGTCCTTCCTCATCCTCAGCTCCCGGATCACCGAGCTCAGTGGATGGAACTTGAAGTTCCCGAGCCCCATGATACCGATCAGCCAGTCCGCCCTCATGGTGTCCTCGACCAGGACTCTTCCGGAGGAGATGTGCATCTCCGCCAAAATCCAGGCGAGCTTCTCGTAGGGGTTCTCACCGTCGTGCCAGAAGGTAACCGGGAAGTTTTTGATGACGTTCTCGTAGAGGCCCGGGGCGAGAAGGCGGTAGTTGCCCTCGGCTGAGAGGGCGAGCAATGCCAGCCTCTCACCGGTCTCGTGGATCCTGAGGCCGGTCAGGTAGTAAAGGTTTGATCCAGGACTTATGAGGGCTCCATCGAAACCGCCCTTACCTAAGAGGGAAACGAAGCTGTTGAGACGCAACAGTACCACCTCAGCTTCCTTTTCCCAGGAAATTAAAAACTTTCCCCGAGTACCTGTGAACCAGCCACCCCAGGAGTATGCCGGAGACGGCGTCCCAGACCCAGTGCTCCGCGAGCAGAACCGTTGCGAGGGGGATCAGTCCCACCAAAAGTGCGAGGAGCCTGGAAACCCTATGCCTTTCCTCGATCAGGGCCAGGGAGCTTATGGTGTCCACCGTGCAGTGGGGGGAGGGAAGGACGAACTGGGGG
>NZ_JALXBJ010000043.1 GCF_026991495.1 Thermococcus sp.
CGCCACTGGAGTGCCCTACGACGTCAGAAAGGACGACCCCTATTACCTCTACCCAGAGCTCGACTTTGAGGTTCCGGTTCTCAAGGAGGGCGACAGCCTCGCGCGCGTTCTGGTCAGGAGGTACGAGATGGAGCAGGATCTCTACATCCTTGAGCAGCTCCTCGACATGGGGCCGCCGAGCGGGCCCTACATGGTTCAGGACGCCCGCTTGAAAGCCCTCCCGAGGTTCAAGCCGCCGAAGGGGGACGCCTACGCCCACGTCGAGAGCACGAAGGGCGACTTTGGAGCGTATGTGGTGAGCGCCGGAACCCACAAGCCCTACCGCGTCCACGTCCGCGGCCCGAGCCAGAGCCACGGCGTTACGGTACTTGAGGAGCTCCTCAAGGGCGCCCGTCTGGCAGACGTGCCGGTCATATTGAAGACCCTTGACAACTGCCCGCCGGACATAGACAGGTGATGGGTATGGCGAGAGTCGTTGGAGAAGAAAAGGTCAAGCTCAGGAAGTCCTTCGTGAAGCCCTGGATGGGCATCAAGTACCTCTTCAAGAAGCCGGTCACGATAAAGATACCCTACGAGAAGATGGAGCCGGCGCCAAAGTACAGGGGCTTCCACACCCTCGACTGGAAGAAGTGCGTTGGCTGCAACTTCTGCGGGCAGATATGCCCGGCGAGGGCTATAGAGATGACGTGGATAGAGGTTGACGGCAAGCTGGAGAAGAGGCCCCATCCAAAGGTCGATTACGGCAGGTGCACATTCTGCCAGTTCTGCGTTGATGTATGCCCGACCGGCGCGTTAGGCTTCAGCGAGAGCTATATCCTGACCACCGGCGGCCTTGACGAGGAGCTTGAGCTCTACAACTGGGTTCCGATAAACCCGAAGAAAGTCCAGGAGCTCAACGAGCGCTTTGGTGACTACCGCTTTCCGGTCGAGAGGATAGAGAAGAAGCCGGACGGAACCTACATCTACCACCTCCGCGACGGCTCAAAGGTGGAGTTCAAGATAGTCGGCTACGGCCTCAGGCCGCCCAAGAAGCCCCAGCCGAAGCCCGCCGACAAACCAGCTGAAGGAAAAGACACCTCGAAGTCCGAGACCAAGGAGGAGTGAGCCTTCCTTACCTATTTCTCCCTTTACGCCTTCCTCTCTTCCTCGATAAATTTTTAAGGGGGCATTTAATAATATGGTTGGTGGTAATTCATCGCTGACATCGGCCGGGAAAAGAGGTTCGGCTTCTGGGGCTCAGTGTTTCTTGCTTTTGGACCGACAACATTTCTGATCTTCTACGCCTTACTCATGATGCCTGGAGGTATAATAGACAGGATTCCCTCCACACTGGGTGTGTCGTGGCTTACGACTCTAGGGCTCTTGAACCTGATAGGACTTGCCCTGATCTTAGTGGCTCTCCATAGGATAGGGGAAAGGCTCGGCAATAAGAAACCGTTCAACTACTACCTGTACAGCGTAATAGCATCATGGATTGGAAACTGGATCGGGGGCTCTATCGTCGCCGTCATAATCTTCTCGGCGTTTTCCAGCGAAGATGCCTCATTGGGCACGATAATAATGATATTTGCCCTGGCGTTTATTGCGGTCTTTGCAGTTGGCAGGTACTTCACGATGCGGACTTGGGAGGAGATGCGTAAAACAACGGGCGTCGGCGAGTTTGGATGGGTGGCGGAAGTAGTCAAATGGGGAACCTTAACGGTGGTTGCGCTGATAGCGTGCATGGAGTGGGTTTCCATACTGTACACGGTGGGCGTTTATTTAGTGTTTGTGAGCATTGAAGTCACCCTCCAAGCACTCGCCTTCCTTAGGATTCCTGAGAGAGCAGCAGAAAAGCAAGAAGAAAACCCAGTGTTGGAGGAGCCGGTGGTTTTCTGAGCATCAGCCGAGGACAACCTGAAGGACCGCTTCCCCGCCTGGTTCGAGCTCGTCGATGCTCCAGACGACCTTTGAGCCCTCTATCCTCGCGGTTCCCCTCGTGGCCCTCACCTCAACCGCGTTCATTCCGCCCTCCCACCGGAAGTCCTTCAGCGCCCTCATCCTCGGGGCTTTAACCCTGACGAAGTAGTACCTGTCGAGCTTCTCCTCGATGACGTGCGGCCGCATGGTCGAGATGTAAGTGGCGCCAGAGAAAACGGCGAGGGAGAGCAGGAGGGATGCGATCCATGGCAGCTCTCCTTTAGGAACCGGGCTCCCCGCCGTTCCGGGAGCAGCGGGGGGGATCTGAGAGTTTGAAACGTTTCCGGGGCTGCTCTGACTGGAGGACTCGTTCGATGGAGAGGAAGCTGCTGCCGGTGGGAGGGATATCGTTTCCGTGTCCCCGATGTAGCCGCTGGCGCTCGCCGTTATCATGACCGTCCCGCTCAGCCCCTTCAGCGGCACCCGAACCGTTCCGTCCCCGCCCGTCACGAAGGTCTTCTCACCACTGGACGTTACCACCGACACCGTGGCGTTCCCGACCGGGTTGCCGGATGAGTCCCGAACCCTTACGACCAGGACGTCCCTCCTGATTTCGGGTATCGCGAAGAGCTTGCCGACCGGGACGAAGACCGTTATCCTGCCCTCCGGGGTGTAGACGGTGACCCTGTACATCCCGGGCTTTGAGGCGTAGAACTTTGCATAACCCTTTGAATTGGTCGTCCTGTTCTGGCCGTTGAACTCAACGGCGACGCCTTTCGAGGGCTTCCCATCGGAGAGAACCCTGACCCACACCACACCGTCCTCAAAGCCCGAGCTGACGCTGTAGTGCTTGGGCACCCGGAGGGTATAGTCCCTCCTAACGCCGTCGACGGTGACACCAACCGAGTACCATCCCGGGGCTCGGGGGGTGTAGAAGGCCTCGCCGCGCGAGTCAGTGTGGAGCAGAGTACCGTTTACGTCAACCAGGGCGCCCCTTACGGGGCTTCCGTTCTTGAGGAGAACCCGGATCTCTATCCTGCCGTTTGTGTAGAAGACGTATCCCCTGAACTCCCTGGGGGCCACGGTGAAGCTCAGCTGCCTCTCCTCCCGAACCCCCGAAACGTCCGCTTTGACGACCACCCTATAGCGGCCGGGCCTGGGTCTTGAGACGATCAGCGTCCTCTCCCACCTTTTCCCCGGTCCAACGCTCAGGCCCCCAGCGTACTCCTGAACCAGCGTCCCGTTCTCATCGTACACGTAGACCTCAATGTCCCCCTGAATCGGGTCGTTGGAATAGGAGGTAACCTCCACTCTTATCGGTTCGTCCAACCCGTAGGTTACGTTCAAGGCGCTAACGTTCAGAGAGTACTGGACGATGCGCTTCACAGATATTGTTACGTTCCTCTCGGAGGTGAAGTTGGGGCCCCTGACGATCAGAAGGGCGGTGTAGTTGTCCGAGCCTATGAAGGGCACCCTGAGGTTGAGGTCAACGACCCTGCTCTCGCTCGCGGCCACCGTAACGGTCTTCTCCACCCTGTACTCGGACCCGTTGACCCCCCAGAGGAGTTCAATGCTCACGTTCTGAACGCTCTCGTTGCCCGGGTTGATGATCCTTATCGGTATGGTCACGACGCTCCCGGGGAGAACGGAGAAGTAGTCGCTCGTTGGAACCACCGTCAACCCGCTGGCTGAAAGGGCAGACGGGAGCATCAGAAGGGCCAAAAGGACGGCCACGAAAAGCCTTCTCATCCCCGCAGCACCTCCTCCAAATCCCTCTGGACTCCGATAATCGTCTCCAGACTTACCCCGGGATCCCCCTTTCCTACGGGGTAGGTCTTTCCACCCCCGGCTCTCTCCTTTATCCTCTCGCCCATGAAGAACCGCCAGCCATGGCCCACGAACTTCACCGCCACGACTGGAACGCAGCCAAACCTCGCCGAGAATGAGAGAAGCTTTTCAAGATCCTCTGCTTTCAGGTAGACCTTCTTCCCCCGCGTGCTCTTGACCTCGATGCACAGGTAGAGCTTCCCGTTACCGGCGACCACGTCCACCTTCTTGCTTCCGGCCGACCTGACCACCGCGAAGCCCCTCGCTTCGAGTTCGTGTATTAGCTCCCTCTCCGCGCTGGCTCCCCTTCTGTACCTCATACCAACCCCCCAGTAGTACTCCCAGAGATATTTAAGCTTGGTGCCGGGTTACTTTTATAAGCGGCCCCAACGAGATGGGGGTGGTGATGCTCATGCCGGTTTACGAACTCGGCGGGAAGAAGCCCAAAATCCACGGGACGGCTTTTGTTGATGAAACTGCATCCGTCATAGGCGACGTTGTCCTCGAAGAGAGGAGCAGCGTCTGGCCCTCGGCGGTTTTGAGGGGGGACATAGAGCGGATCCACATCGGTTGCTGCTCAAACGTCCAGGACAACGTGAGCATACACACCTCCCACGGGCTCCCGACAAAGGTGGGCAGGTACGTCACGATAGGCCACAACGCGGTCGTCCACGGGGCAACAATCGACGACTACACGATAATCGGTATGGGGGCGATAGTACTCGACGGGGCCAAGGTCGGGAAGCACGTTATAGTGGGCGCGGGCGCCCTCATCCCGCCCGGGAAGGAGGTTCCGGACTACAGCCTCGTCATAGGCGTCCCGGGAAAGGTTGTCAGAAAGCTCAGCGACGAGGAGATAGAGTGGACGAAGAAGAACGCCGAGATCTACATGGAGCTCGCAGAGGAGCACCTCAAATCGAGGAAGAGAATCGAGTGAGGAAGATGATCTACAGACTGCTCTCCCACGTTCCCCACGTCCTTTTCAAGCCCCTCTACGACGTCTATGAGGGCTACCTCTTTGAGAAGGTCAGAAAGGGGAGCATCCCGCGGCACGTCGCAATAATAATGGACGGGAACAGGAGATGGGCGAAAAAACTGGAAAAACCGCCCTGGTACGGCCATCTCTTCGGCTCCAACAAGCTGGAGGAGATAATGGAGTGGTGCAGAGAACTGGGCATAAGAACCCTGACGGCCTACGCTTTCTCAACCGAGAACTTCAAGCGCCCGCCGGAGGAAGTGAACGCCCTCATGAACCTCTTTGAAAGGAAGTTCAGGGAGCTTGTTAACGACGAGAGGATTCACAGGTACGGCGTCAGGGTCAACGTGATAGGCAGAAAGGACCTCCTGCCTGAGAACGTTAGAAAGGCGGCCGAGGAGGCGGAAAAGGCCACGCGGAAGTACAACAACTACACCCTCAACTTAGCCCTCGCGTACGGCGGCAGGAGCGAGATAACTGACGCGGTAAGGGAGATCGTCCAGGATGCGCTGGAAGGAAAGGTAAGGCCCGATGAGATAGACGAAGACCTGATAAAGCACTACCTCTATCATCCGGACATGCCCGATCCAGACATCGTGATAAGGACCGGCGGGGAGGTCAGGATAAGCAACTTCCTCCTCTACCAGATAGCCTACAGCGAGCTCTTCTTCGTGGACGTCTACTTCCCGGAGTTCAGGAAGATAGACTTCCTCAGGATAATAAGGGAGTACCAGAAGAGGCAGAGGCGCTTTGGAAGGTAGTCACCTCTCCACTCCCCTCCTCACCTTCACCGCGAGTCCGCTCTGGAAGACCTTCAGTTCTTCACCGTTTAGCAGGGTCTGGCCCGTCGCCAAAAGCTCGTCCCTCTCGTTGACGATCAGGACTTCATCGTAGGGCCTTATCCCCGAGTCAGCATCGAGCACGAACTTCGCGAAGACGTTCTTTCCGCGCCTCGCGAATGGCTCCGCATCCTCGTTGACGACAACGCGCATCCTCGGGAAGGGGAGGATCCGGTGGAGCCTCTTCGCACCCTCTATCCCGAGCGTTAGAAGGCCGTCCTCGGCTCTGAAAGTCGCGAGGCGCTTGTCCTGCACCTTCACCTGCCTCGGCATGCCCGTCTTCCTCGACAGCTCGACGAAGGCATCCTTAAAGGCCTCCCCTGCACCTTCGCCGAACTGGTACTCAGCCACGGCCATTACGTAGCTCCTCGCCTCCTCCTTCCTGGGCTTCCCTATCCTGAAGTCCTCTTCCCCCTCGCTCTGGGCGAAGGGGTAGCTTAAGCTGAGGTACTTCGGAACCTCCCTGAATATCGGATGGTTTATCGTTTCGGGGAACTTGGCTTTAACCCGCTCGGCCCTCTCCTTAGCTCTCACCGCCGTCGGCCACCTCAAGGACTCCTCGCTCACCTTCAGGAAAGCCGAGGCCTTTGTAACGGGCTCGTTCTTTTCGAGGTATTCCCCGTGCTCCAAAAGGCGCTTGTAGGCGGCGAACAGTTTTGGATGGGAGCGCGCACGCTCATCAACGAGCTCCCAGAGCGTTCCCTCCCTCACAGCCTGCTTCACGCGGTTGATTTCTTCCCTTATGACCCAGAGGTTGTGAATCGCTAAAAGCCTCGTCCTCTCCTCCTTCGGCATCTCGCGGAGCTCCTGTGGAGTGTAGCGGCTGCAAACGGGACAGGAGCAGGGGAAGTACTCAAGCTCGTCAAGCCTTTTCGTGCCCTCCGGGGTCAGATAGCGGTCGTCCTTCGCGTAAAGGGCGTAGCTGGCAGAGTCGAAGAGGTCAACGCCCATTGCCACCGCCAGCGCGAAGACCATCGGGTGCCCAGCCCCGAAGAGGTGGACCGGTCTGTCAGGCCTTAAGCCCAGCTTTGAGGCGATGACCACATCCACAAGCTCGCGGTAGCGGTAGGCCTCCATCAGAGGAACAACAGCCCCGATGGGGTGGATCTCGAAGTCCATCTCGCTCAGCTTCCTCGCCGCGTAGGTTCTCAAGTCCGGATAGACGGATCCCTGGACGGCCGCGTTCATCGCTATCTCCTTTATGCTCTCCGCCTCCCGGGCCCTCCTTAGGGTTGCCCTGAGGTCTTCCTCGGCCTTCTCCCGCGGAGCGTCCGGTGGCGTCGGCACGTCTAAAAAAGTGCCTATATCAACCCCGATGTCGTGCTGGAACTGGACTATCTCGCGGTTCGTCACTTCGACGCCTCCGTAGCGCATGAGCTGGAAACTGCCGGAGTCCACCTCGATGATTCCGTCGTAGTCGAGGAGCCCGTGTATCCCCTCGCTAAGGGCCCTCTCCCTGAGCTCGGGGGTCTTGTAGATGATGTAGGAGTTCGTGATTATAATCCCGAAGCCCATCTCCTTGAGCTCCTTTGGCGTTACGATGAGCTGCTTCGGGTTTACGACCGGCATTATGGCAGGCGTCTCCACGGTTTTTCCGTTCACGGTCAGCCTTCCAATCCTCCCGGCCGCATCGCGCGCCTTGACCTCAAACCTAAACTCGACCATGCTTTCACCCCAGTGGAGTAGGTCGGGCCCTTTAAAAGCCTGCGGCGGAGAAGAGGCGGACGAGGAGGTAGGCTATCAGACCAGCCGACAGGGGCGCCCGGACCCAGCTCTTGACTATTCCAGCCACGACCTCCTTGTTGACCTTCTCGCCCTTGTAAAGGGCCAGTCCGCTTATGGCCCCGACTATGGCCTGACCCGAGCTTACGGGGAGGGCGAATAGGTTCGCTAAGGTGACTGACAGGGCCGCCCCGAACTCGCTTGCAAAGGCGGATGTCGGGCCGAGGGGGGCTATGCCCTTCCCGACAGTCATTATAACCTCCCTGCTGAAGGTCAGGGCGCCGATGGCTAAAGAGGTGGCGAGGAAGAGCCTGACATCGGCCCCATGGGACTCGGAGAGCCCGACGACGTTGGCCAGCTCGTTCGTGCCGAGGTTGAAGGCCGCGTAAGCCGAGGCCAAGAATACCAGCCACTTCTGGGTGAGTTCAAGGTTCCTGAGGCACTTTATCCTCCTCAGCAACGGCTTGTAGAGAGCGTAGGTTCCTATGGCCAAGAGCCCGGCAAGGAGGGGGGAGAAGAACCAGGCGAGCACGATCTTGGCAACGGTTAGCCAGTCCACGCTGAGGCCCACAGCGAGGGAGGCCCCGACGAGGGCACCTATGATCGACTGCGTCGTTGAGATGGGGTTCCCCCAGAGGCTGGCGATTGTCACGGCTAAAGCGGCGCTCAGAAGAACCAGCACCACATCCCCCCAGCTCAAACCGGAGGCGAGCCCGCTGACGGTTCCTGAGACGGCGGAGCCCCCGAGAAGGGCACCTAAGGAGGTGAAGACCGCTATTATGAGCACGGCCCTCCTGAAGCCTATCATCCCAACCCCGACGGCGGTTCCGACTGCCTTGGCGCTGTCGTTCGCGCCTATCGCCCACGCCATGAAGAAGGCCGCCGTGAGGATGATCAGCATCTCCACCACCTATAGTCTATATAGTCTATGTAGCACTTGGATGTACATTTAAAAAGGTTGCGGTAGAATTTTAAAGTCTCAGGGGCACTTTAGGCGGCGGGGATGATGCGTCTGATGGGCATCACCAAAGAACTTTCAAAGTCAAAGTTCGTCAAGTACTCGAAAGTCAGCTGCAGCTTCCTCTCGGAATGCGTCTCCAAACTTGAGAAGGTCGTCGGGGGAGCAAAGCGGCTCCAGGATCCAGACGAGTACATGCTCATCGCCGGGGCAGAAGCCATTTATCGGACGAACCGCTTCATGACGGTCTTAGAGCTCACCGACGGCATGAGCAGGGTTTTCTACCTGATCCCTGGGGACTTCCAGGTTCCGGGGGGGTTCAGGGAGGAGTTCGAGCTCTACTTCAGGGTGAGGAGAGAGGGGGCATTGGGAGTGCTCCTGAGAACCATCCTAACGAGGAACATCCGGGGTCGGAGGTTCAGGCACCGCTCCGCCCTGAGCTTTTTGGTGGGCTTTAGCGTTAGCTTTGCAACCTCTTCCCTCGTGGAGGGTTTTGGGCTCTGGATCCAGTCTGTGGTGGCAGTGATCCTGACGGTTCTGATCTACGTCATCTTGGACTACCCCTTCTCACTCCTCTACCTCAGGGGAGTGGAGCTGACCCAGAAACCTAAGAGAAAAGCGGTGATCATGGTCATCAAACAGAAAGGAAAGGGCGAGACCGGCTAACGTCCGAGCTCCCTGTGCGCCTTCGCGAGGTGTTTCGCTGCTATCGCGGCCAAGAGAGAGAGCTCCCCGGCGAGAACTGCTCCAGCGACTATCTCGGCGAACTTCTTGGCGTTGCTTCCCGGAGGGTCTCCCCCGCCGGCCACGCCCATGATCGAGAGGGCTTCCCTCTGGGTTGGGACGCGGGTTCCCCCGCCAACCGTCCCGATCTCAAGGCTCGGCATTGTTATGCTCATGTAGAGGTCGCCCTCTGGGGTAACCTCGGCGAGGGTTATGCCGTGCGAGCCCTCGGTGATCTGCGCCTCGTCCTGGCCAGTCGCTAAGAATATTGCCCCGACGATGTTCCCGAAGTGGGCGTTGAAGCCGTAGGAAGCGGCCTGTGCCGAACCGACGAGGTTCTTTCTGTAGTTTACCTCAGCTATAAGCTCGGGCGTCGTCTTCAGCTTCTTCTCAACGATCTCCCGCGGAATCACGGCTTCAGCTATGACAGTCTTCCCCCTGCCCTCGATGAAGTTGAGGGCGTTGGGCTTCTTGTCTACGCAGAGGTTGCCGGAGAGCGCTAAATACTTAACGTCCGGGAACTTCTCCTCGATGACCTTCATTATCTCCTCGCTTGAGATGGTTACCATGTTCATGCCCATCGCGTCGCCGGTCTCGAATTCAAAGCGGAGGTAGAGGTTGTTGCCCACTATGAATGGCTTAACACCGCGGAGCTTTCCATGTCTGGTGACCTTTGACACCGCCTTCTCCTGGAGGTAGTCGAGGTTGTTTTGAACCCACCCAGCTACCTCCCTCGCGCGCCTCGCGTCCGGGCACTTGAGGAGGGGCGCGCGGGCCATCTTGTCGTCTATCAGGGTCGTCCTGACGCCTCCGGCCGCGGTTAAGGCCGAGCAGCCGCGGTTTACGCTGGCGACGAGAGCGCCTTCAGTTGTGGCGAGGGGGATGTAGAACTCTCCCTTGGCGTACTCGCCGTTGATCTTGAGCGGCCCGGCGACGCCCATCGGTATCTGGACGACGCCTATCATGTTCTCGATGTTCCTGCCTATCAGCCTATCGGGGTCGATCGAGTAGTGACCTATGTTGTCGAGCTTTATCCCGAGCTTTTTCTCAAGGGCTCTCCTCCTCACCTCCGTGGCCAGCCTCTTGTCGCCGTTGGTGTAGCTTTCAACCTGGTAGAGCTTTATCTCACCGCTTGCAACCTTTTCGACGAGCTCCTCAAATTCCATGGTCCACACCTCAGCCGAATATCCACTTCTCAAGGACTTCGCCAGCCTCGGAGAAGGAGAGCGCCGCCTCGCTCTTCGGCTTGTACGCCAAAACGGGCACCCCTATGTTTATGGACTCCGGCACGGCCTCGTCGTAGGGCACCCAGCTGAGAACCGGGACATCCATGTCCTCCTCTATCGCCTCGATTATCTTGTCCACGACGTCGGCGCTCTCCCTGACCTTGTTGAGGACGACTCCTATCTTCAAACCGTACTCCTCTCCAAGGGCCCTGAGCTTGTTGACCTCGTTCTCCACCATGGTCTCAAAGGAGTATATCGGGGAGCGCTCTATCTCCACGACGATTATCTGGTAGTCCGCCACCTCAAAAGTCGGGAGGGTATCGAAGGGAACCCCTGTAGGGGAATCAACGAACACCACACCGAACTTGTACTTAACCTCATCGACGAGATCCCTGAGCTTCTGAGGGGAGATCCCTATAACGTCGTGGAGGTTCGTGCTCCCCGGCATGACGTATACGCCCGTTTCCCTGTGCTTGTATATGGCCCACTCCGGGTTGAGGCTCGGGTCCCTCAGGATGGAGTGGACGGTGTACTTAACGTTGTCAAGTCCAAAATGGAATCCGAGGTTGGGCAGGTAAAGGTCCCCATCGACTGCGAGAACGCGGTACTCGTGCTGTGCAAGGTACGTGCTCAGGTTCGCAGTGGTGGTGGTCTTTCCGGCACCACCCCTTCCAGTCATTACTATTACTGCCATTCCTCTCCCTCCAAGCCTTACCATGTTACTTCAACCATTTTATTAATTTTTCCTGTGATACTGTCCGCTCAGGGAGCACTCTGTCCGTTTAAATGGATGTGAAAAGTTTATATCCCCACCGGTGTAGGAGTCAGTGAAGGGGATGATACCATGACCGAGAAAATGCTGGCCATTATGAAGACCAAGCCGGCCTACGGCGCCGAACTCGTCGAGGTTGACGTCCCAAAGCCCGGCCCGGGTGAGGTTCTCATCAAAGTCCTCGCAACGACGATATGCGGGACCGACCTGCACATCTACGAATGGAACGACTGGGCAAAGAGCAGGATCAAGCCGCCCCAGATAATGGGCCACGAGGTGGCCGGGGAAGTGGTCGAAGTCGGCCCGGGCGTCGAGGATCTGCACGTCGGGGACTACATAAGCGCGGAGACCCACATCGTCTGCGGTAAGTGCTACGCCTGCAGGCACAACCGCTACCACGTCTGCCAGAACACGAAGATATTCGGGGTTGACATGGACGGCGTCTTCGCTCACTACGCCATTGTGCCGGCCAAGAACGCATGGAAGAACCCGAAGGGCATGCCGCCGGAATACGCGGCACTACAGGAGCCCCTGGGGAACGCGGTTGACACGGTCTTGGCGGGCCCGATAGCCGGAAGGAGCACGCTGATCACGGGAGCCGGCCCCCTCGGACTTCTCGGCATAGCCGTCGCCAAGGCCTCGGGGGCCTATCCGGTTATAGTCTCGGAGCCGAGCGAGTTCAGGAGGAGCCTCGCGAAGAAGGTCGGCGCCGACTACGTTGTGAACCCCTTTGAGGAGGACCCGGTCAAGTTCGTAATGGACGTAACGGACGGGGCTGGAGTGGAGGTTTTCCTTGAGTTCAGCGGCGCACCGAAGGCGCTCGAACAGGGCCTCAGGGCGGTGACGCCCGGGGGAAGGGTCTCGCTGCTCGGCCTCTACCCGAGGGAGGTCACCATAGACTTCAACAACCTCATAATCTTCAAGGCCCTTGAGATACACGGTATAACGGGCAGGCACCTGTGGGAGACCTGGTACACCGTCTCAAGCCTCATACAGAGCGGCAGGCTGAACCTCGAGCCCATAATCACCCACAGGTACAAGGGCTTTGAGAAGTTTGAGGAAGCCTTCGAGCTCATGCGCGCCGGCAAAACCGGAAAGGTCGCCTTCTTCCCGCACGGGCACTGAGCCTTTCCCCTTTTATTTTTGGAAGTTCAATTGGAAGAGGAAGGCCAAAATGGAAAAATCAGCCGTACATGACCTCGTGCATGGCTATGGCCTGCGCGAGCCTCTGCTCGGCGCCGAGAACCTTCTCAACGGCCTTCAGGAAGTCGTCCTGGGTCACGTACTCGCGGCGGGCTCTGATCGCGAACATCCCAGCCTCCGTCGCTATCGCCTTCAAGTCGGCCCCGCTGGCCCCCTCGGTCATCTCAGCTATGATGCGCAGGTCAACGCCCTTCATGTTTATCCTCCTCGTGTGGACCTTGAGAATCTCAAGCCTGCCGTGGAAGTCTGGCAGCGGTACTTCTATCAGCCTGTCGAAGCGTCCCGGTCTCAAAAGGGCTGGATCGAGGATATCCGGCCTGTTGGTAGCGGCTATTATCTTAACGTTCCCCCTGGGATCGAAGCCGTCCATCTCAGCTAAAAGCTGCATCAGCGTCCTGTTGACTTCTCTCTCGCCGCCGGTAGTCTCGTCCATCCTCTTGGCCCCGATGGCATCTATCTCATCAATGAATATCACCGTCGGCGCCTTTTCCTTGGCCAGCTCGAAGAGCTCGTGAACCAGACGGGCACCCTCTCCTATGAACTTCCTGACGAGCTCGCTGCCGACGACCCTTATGAAGGTCGCGCTGACCTGGGTGGCGACGGCCTTCGCGAGGAGGGTCTTACCGCAGCCAGGCGGCCCGTAGAGGAGGACTCCCTTCGGCGGCTCTATCCCAACGCGCTCGAAGAGATCCGGGTGCTTGAGCGGAAGCTCCACTGCCTCCCTGATCTCCTGAATCTGCCTCTCAAGACCGCCTATGTCGGCGTACGTGACGGCGGGCTTATCGATGACCTCAAAGCCGAGGACGCTCGGATCCTTCTCCGTTGGCAGGAGCTCCACTATAGCCATCGTCCTCTGGTCGAGGGCCACCCTCGAACCTGGCTTGAGCTTGTCGCGCTCTATCCATGGCGCTATCCTGACCACGAAGCGCGGGCCGTTGTAGTTCTGGACTATGGCCCTCTCATCGTCGAGCAGTTCTATGACGTTTCCCGCGAAGGCCGGAGGCTGCCTGAGGCGCGACATCTCCATCCTCAGGCGAGAGAGCTCGCGCTCAAGCCTCTCCTTATCGGCCTCCAACGTCCTAACCTGGAGCTCTAACTGCCTTATACGCCTTTTAAGGTAGGTGACGTATTCATCGTAACCGGATTCCGGTAACTTTACCTCATCGAGACTTCCCATGGTCTCACCTCTTTTCAACCAATTTAGTTTAGCTAACTGCCCCTTTTTAACTCTATCCCAGGAATGTCTCCGGGGCCTAAAGAAAAGCCGTCAGCCAAATGCCTTCTCTTCGTCGATGCTCTTGACCATCCCAAACCCGTAGCGGGTCTTCTCCCCAAAGCCAAGGTCGTAGCCGAACTTCGCGATCTCTGCCGAGCCGTAGTACCTGAATATCATGAGAGAGCCCCTGTAGTAGGACTCGGCGACGAGTATCCTCACGGGCTTGAACTTTACAACGTCTATCCTGAACGCACTATCCGAAGGCATCTCCCCGTAGAGCTCTAAGTACCTGAGGAGCATGACCTTCCGGAGTTTGTCGAAGAAGGCAGGCTCACTCGGGTACAGATCCCATATCTTCATCTTGTTGTTGGTGAACTTGACAGTTCTGACGACTATCGGGCTCAGGGTTGAGAAGAGCATCCCATCGCGCATCTCCGGCTCCTTGAGGGATTTTATGTCGTCGGCTATGAAGTCGGTATCCCCTATCCTCATCGCCGGGCTGAGCATAAATCCCTCGGTTATGTTGCCGATGATCTGGGGGGAGTGGGAGGATATGTAGAGTGAGACCGTGTCGGACAGGACGCGTATTCCGCGCTCGGGCAGAAGCTCCCTCTTTCTAACGAGGATCCTTGAGAAGGTGAAGAGATCAGAGTGCCCGACCTCTACCTCCCTCGCCAACTCCGGCGATATAAGCGCGATCTTATCAACGATCTGCTTGTAAACTTCATAGTTGTAATTGAAGGGGAGTATGGGATCCTCTCCCACGGGCCTGAGTTTTACTTCAATCCTCATTTAAGTCCCTCCGGACTGGATTATTGCAGGCAGCTTAACTTTGGTTCAATCTACTAATAAGGTTTTCGTAAGGGCGTTATAATCCTCCCAGCACTGGAGGACACTTACGATTCTCAGAGCAATGAAGTAAAGCCTTACTTTAAAGAAAATTCAACAAATACCGGGGCTTAAGCCATTTTTAAACCTTGAGTGGAGCGCCGAAAGCCCTGTCCCCGGCGTCCCCAAGCCCCGGGAGGATGTAACCGTGGTCGTTTAGCTCCCTGTCGATCCCGGCAACAAAGATCTCGACCTCCGGGAAAGCTTCCTTTATCCTGGATACCCCCTCCGGAGCCGCGAGGACGCCTAAGATAACTGTCCTCTTCGGGCTGCCGTATTTCCTTACCTCCTCAAGAACCCTCAGGAGAGTGGAGCCGGTGGCTATCATGGGATCGGCCACGATGAGCGTGTCGTCGCCGTTTATGTCCGGGACCTTTATGTAGGCCATCTCTATCCTGAACTCCGGCGCCTTGCCGCGGGACGCCGAGACTATGCCGACGCGGGCGTGCTCGAAGACCTTTATAAGCCCCTCCATTAGGGGAATCGCGGCCCTGAGGACGGTGACTATCACAACGTGCCTCCTGTCCTCTACCACAACACCCCTCGTCTTCTCAAGCGGCGTCTCAACCTCGATCTCCCTAACCCCCATCGTCTTGGTCAGCTCGTATCCCATGTACCTCCCGAGCTTGACGAGGCCCTTCCTGAAGGAGATGCTGTCCGTTCTCCTGTCCCTGAGCCCAGTCAGGATCTCCGCTATGAAGGGGGAGTCCTCAAAGGAGTAAACACCCCGCCATCTCCCGTCGGCTATCAACTCCACCACCTCGCTAAACTTCCTCCCAGTACTCCATCCTCATCATGCGCCCCTTGACGTACTCCGCGTATGGATAGCCAATGAGCAGGCCCACGATAAGGCCGCCCAAGTGCGCTATGAAGTTGACGTGGGGCATCCAGCTGTTTATCAGGAAGAGGAAGAAGGCGTTGGCAAGGGCCACCTGGATGTTCTTCTTGAGGACGCCGTCTATGATTATCAGCGCGCCGACCACCCCGAAGAGGGCGCCGCTCGCACCGCCGCTGAGTGAGTAGGGGCCGAAGAAGACCACGCTCATGACGTTGCCGAGTATACCGGCGAGGAAGTAAACGGTGAGGAACCTGAGCTTCCCAACGAGTATTTCGAGCTGGGAGCCCAGGTAGATCAGGAAGAACATGTTGAGGGCGAAGTGGATCCAGCCGAGGTGGACGAACATGGCGCTCACGAGCCTCCAGTACTGGTGGCACTCGGTAACGCAGAGGTTGAAGAGGCCGAGCTTGAGGACGGCTATCGGCTTTACAACCGGCGCCCCGCTCAGGTAGAGCTCGTACAGAAAAACCACGAAGTTTGCCGCGAAGAGCGAGTAGGTAGCGGGCGCGCTTCTAACCGCCACCAAGAGCTTACCCACCCTTCATCACCCCCAAGATCATCTCAAGCAACTCCTCACTGCTGGCAGCTACGATGTTGTTGCCGGCCTCGGCGTTGAGCTCAAGGCGCAGCTCCCTTCCCCCGTCATCAACAACCAACGCCCCGGCCTCCTTTGCTATTATGCACGCCGCCGCTATGTCCGTCGGTCTGACGTAGTTCCTTACGTCAACCACTGCCTGCAGGGAGCCCATGGCGAGGTAAGACAACTCCACCGCTATCGCACCGAGAACCCTGATCCTCTTCACCATCCCGGCAAGTTCGGTCCCGCGCCCGCGCGTGTAGAGGCTCAGGGCGGCCCTCTCTGGCGGAAGGGGCTTGACCCTTATCCTCTCACCGTTCAGGTACGCCCCCTTTCCCGGGATCCCCTCGAAGTACCTCCCAGTTGTGAACTCGTACACTGAGCCGTAGACCGGCTTCCTCCCCTTGAAAACGCCGAAGCTGAAGGCGAACACCGGCACGCCAACGGAGAAGTTGTAAGAGCCGTCTATCGGGTCTATGACGACGGTGTAGTCGCTTCCCCTGTCCAGGGTTCCGATTTCCTCGCTCACGATGTTCACTGGGAGGGGCTTCAGCGCCTCAAGGGCCACGTCCTCGGCCAGCCTGTCAACGTACTTCGTCACGTCCCCGCTGACGTTCGTCCCGACGTTCTCCCCGGCCTTGCGGGTGCCGAAGAGCGGCATTACTATCTTCTCGATGTTCTTGGCTATTGAATAGCCTATTTGGTTCCACATCTCGTCCATCCAGACCACCTAACCCCTAAGCAGTACTATCAGGAGGTTCCTCGTCCCCGGCCCAAAGCCGAGGATGAATATGGCGAGCTTGACGAAGTTTATCAGATCCGGGTCTTCATCCTCCATGAGCCTGTCGAGGATGTAGACGACCGGAAGGAGTATCAGGAGCTTTTCGAGGTACATGGCCGCGGGCGTCCCGGTCAGGGATATAAGCCTTCTCGCGAGGACGTGCTGCTCCCAGAAGCCGAAGAACTGCAGCCCAACGAAAGTGGTCGTCGCGTCGTAGAAGTGGGTGTAGAACAAGATGCCGTTGTTCCTTATCAGGTCGAACTTCTTCGCGGCGAGCCAGACTGAGAGCTCGGCGACGGTTAGAACCGGAACGAAGTAGAGCAGGTAAGACCAGCGGACCGAGAGCCTGCCGTAGTTTATGACAAGGATGAAGAGGAGGCCGGAGAGGAGGAGGAGCCCGATGTCCCTGTAAAGGCCGTAGAGCCGGGGCCCTTCCATGTACCTCCTCGCCACGAGCAGGGCCGCTATCGCGAAGCCCGCTATAACGAAGTACCCCCCGGGGCTAACTGTGAGGTACGTCCTCGGGAGCATCCCTAAGTCGGTCATGGCGCGCATGAGGGGGCCGAGGAGTACGTAGGGCATGAGGGCCTTGAAGAACTCCTCGTTGACCCTGACGTCTATCCTCTTCAGGAACTTGTAGAGGAGAACGACCGCTACCCCGAGTATTATCGCGTAGACCGTCGTGTTGACTATGTTGTAACCCTGATTATATCGGATCGGGTCAACGAAGTACCTCTCAAAAAACCCGCCCAAGCTCATCCAACCACCGTGTAGAAGTCAGGGCCGAGCACTTAAAGGTTTTGGAGATACTCCCAGAGTGGAACGAATTTTATACCGTCTCTTTCATCCCTGTAATCCCAGGTGATCACCGTTCTCCGTTCGACGTTCAACCTGTCCCCGGCCTTCTTCAGTCCCTCTATTTCCCTCGGCTTAAGATCATCTCCATCCCTGGCATAGGTCACCTGAATCATCTCTGCAGGACGACCTTTCTCAACGATGACAAAATCAACTTCTCTACCGTTCTTGTAGTAGTAAACCTCCCGATCTTGCCTCTTTAGTTCGAGAAGAACCGTTAGCTCCATCAGTCTTCCTATGTCTGGGGTAAATGAAAATATCCTCGCAAAGCCCGCATCGACGGGATAAACCTTTGGAATGGAGAGCTCAGACGTCCTGAGTGAATAGCTGAACTTCTTCAGCAGGAAGACGCTCATCGAGTCCTCCAGGTAACCGAGGTACTCGTAGAGAACGCCCTTGCCCACGCTTATCCCCTGGGACTTTAGGGCGTTGTAGAAAGCGTGGACACTGAACTCCTTGGAAAAGGAGCGCATCAGGGAGCGGATGAGCAGCTTCATAACGTGAAGGTTTCTGACGCCGTACCTCTCCACGATGTCCTTGTAAACCACCATGTCCAAGTACTCGGAGAGGAGCTTCCCTCTTATCGTTTCGTCTTCCTCAAGTACGACCTGGGGAAAGCCACCCCATGTGAGGTATTCAAGGAGAAGGGACTTTATCCGGGCTTCTTTCTTTGAGCTCAGTGGTTTCTTTGGCTTAAAGCCCTTGGCCCTCAGGAACTCCCGAAAGCTGAAGGGCAGGAGTGTGTAAGTCAATGTCCTGCCCCTCAACTGCGTTGCAACTTCCTTTGAGAGAAACTTGGAGGAGGAACCAGTCAGGAAAACGTGGTAACCTTCATCGTGGAGGTACCTGACCATCCTCTCCCATCCAGGAACGGCCTGAACCTCGTCGAGGAAGATGTAGCCCGGCTCCCCAAAGGCCTCGCGGTGAAGCTTTAGCACTTCAAGGATGTCCTTTGGCTGAAACCCTTCAAAAACCGGATGCTCGAAATCCATGTACAGGGTCTCTTCCCTCGGCAATTCTTTAATGAGCTGGTAGAAGTAGAAGGTCTTTCCGCTCCTCCTCGGCCCGATTACGGTTATTACATATTCCCTTTTCATCGGAACCTTGAGTTCCCTCTCGATGAGAGAGGGAAGTTTTTTCTCCTGAAAGTCGGTCAAGTACTGAAGCACGAGATCTTTGTCCAACATGGTCTTATATGGAGAGACATATTATTTAAATATTTCCTTTTATGTAAAGAAATAAAGACTCATTAGCGAACCCTTACCATCGCCTTGTGCACGAGGATATCGGTTTTCTCTATCAGCTCCACCGGCACTTCAAGCCGCTCCTCAAGGCGGAGCCTGAACTGCTCCGACAGGGCTTCGAACTCCCGCCTCAACTCGCCATCCGTCAGCATCGTGAAGTCGCTTGCGTACTTGTAAGCCCCGCTCAGGTTCCCCATCTTGACGCTCATTATAAGCAGGTTTCCAAGGTAGTACACTATCAAACGCCTGTCTCCCATTGTTCTACTCCTCTTAAGCTCACGCCGGAACTCTATGCCGAGATAGCTCGCAAGATCCTGTTGAAGTTCCGCAACGTTCTCGTACCTCTCAGCCTTTTCCTTCGCGAGCATCCTGAGGATTATGGGTTCCACC
>NZ_JALXBJ010000044.1 GCF_026991495.1 Thermococcus sp.
TAGTTGATGTTGCCGTAGTGGTTCACGAGGTAGTTCACGCCCAAGCCGATAAAAGCCATCAACCCGAGGATTAAAACGACCATTGTGAGCTTCCTCATGATACCACCGATAAATACATGAAATACAACTTAAAAAAGTTTTTGAATTCAGGGTATCAAAGGAGAGGAAAGCCTTAAATAGTTATTGATCGGGTATTATACTATGCCAATAACTTTCGTTGACAGGGAAAGGGAGCTCTCCTTCATGGAGAAGCTCTGGAAGGGGGAAAATTCCTTCCTCCCAATATACGGGAGGAGAAGGGTTGGGAAGACCCGCTTAGTGAAGGAGTTCATCAAGGACAAGTCCTCAGTATACTACCTCGCCAGAAACAGCACTTATCTCGACAATCTGCGGGAGTTTACTGGCGTTGTTCTTGAAAAATTTCCCAGCCCGTACCTCACCCCGGAGTCGTTTTCGAGCTTTGCGAACGTTTTCAGGTACCTGAGCGAGAGGGGAAAGGTCGTCGTGGTGATTGACGAGTTCCCATATCTCATTCAGTCGGACAAGAGGATTCTCAGCGAGTTCCAGTACATAGTCGACGAGGTTGTAAGGCCCTCCAAGCTTCACCTGATTCTCGTCGGTTCGAGCGTTGGCATGATGGAGGAGCACGTCCTGAGCCAGAAGAGCCCTCTTTACGGCAGGAGGAACGGCCAGATAAGGCTCGAACCCCTAGATTTCCTTAACTCATGGAAGCTTCTTGGAGTCAATGTAGATGAAGCCGTGAGGATATACGGTGTAACGGGCGGAATTCCTGCCTATCTAATCCTATTCAACAGCTTTGAGGACGTGAAGAGGCTCGCGTTCAGCAAACATGGCTTCCTCTATGCGGAGGGAGATTTCCTCCTTTCAAGCGAGCTCAGGAAGCCAAGGGTTTATAAGCTCATCCTGAAGGCCGTTGCAGAGGGAAGGACGCGCTTCAACGAGATAAGCACCTTCACGGGGATACCCCGCTCGAACCTCTTCAAATACGTCGAAGTCCTTGAGAGGCTGGGCTTTTTAAGGAGGGAAAAACCAATAACAGCCCCTCCGAAGACAAAGAACACGCGCTATAAGATAGCCGACAACTACATCCGCTTTTACTTCCGCTTCGTGGAGAGGTACAGGGAAGAGGTGGAGCTTGAAAACCTCGACTTCTGGGAGGGGTTCCTGGAAGAGTACAACGCCTATCTCGGAGGGATATTCGAAGACGTTGCGAGGCAGTTCTTGGCTAAACTCAACAAAGCTGGAAGACTGCCCTTCCACTTCACCAGAATTGGAAGGTGGTGGCGTAAGAACGAGGAGATTGACCTTCTTACCTTGAACGAGAGGGAAAAGAGGGCCCTTTTTGTGGAAGTGAAGTGGAAAGACCTGAGCGAGAGGCAAGCGAGGGGAATCCTAAGGGAGCTGGAGAGAAAAGCGGAGCTCGTTGGGCTGGAAGGCTGGGAGAAGGGCTATGGAATAGTGGCGAGGAAAGTCGAAGATAAAGGCGGACTCAGGGAAAACGGTTTTTTTGCGTGGGATTTAAGCGACTTTGGCGCGTTGATGCCTTAGCGCCTTATTCTATCACGTACGTATGAACCATCAGCCCGCCGTGGCCGATTAGGCGGTGGTGCCTGATCTCGAAGCCGTTTTCCTCTATCGCCCTCTCTATCGCCCTCTTCTCCGTCGTTATGAAGACGCCGCGTTTCTCAAGAACTTTGGCAAGTTCGCTGAAGAAGTCCATGTAAAGCTTCGGTATCATGCTCTTCCTCCCTATTTTGAGACCGTAGGGTAAATTGCTCACGGCGAAATCAACTCTATCAACGTGCTCGCTCAGCCTCGTTGCGTCTCCAAGAATGAACTCGATTTTGTCATAAACGCCGGCACTTAAGGCGTTCATCTCCGCCCCGCGGAGATGTTTCCGGTACCTCTCAAGGCAGGCTATCCTTCCAGAGTAGCCCTTCAGGGCAAGCTCGATTGGAATCGTCCCGGAACCACAGAACGGGTCAATGAAGGAACCTCCGTCAGGTTTTGCAAGCTCTATAAGGGCGTTCGCTATGCTCGCTTTAAGGTGAGCCGGATGGTCGTAGACGCGCCAGGGCCTCTTGTGCAGGGATGAATCGCCGGTCGTGTCAATCCCGAGGAAAAAGGTCTCACCAATAAGTTCCGCGCGGAAGATTACAGAGGGATGGTCGAGGTTGACCTTCGGCTTTCCGAAGCGGGAGAGGAGGTCGAATATCGCCTTCCCAACAGTCTTGGCGATGTCAACGCTCGTTATCTTGTGCTCCCCTTTCCTAAAGCTCCTGACGGCGAAACTTTCGCTCACCTTCACGAAGCGCTCCACTGGAAGGGAAGCAACGAAGTTTTCAATTCTGCCTAACGCTCTCTCTGGCTCTTCATCACTTATTCCTTCAAAGCTCCCGCTCGCTATCTCGACTATGACCCTGTGGAGGAGCCTTGATTTTTCGTTCAGATAAGTGGCAACGCTAAGCTCCCTCTTCCTGCCCTTCTCGTCGGTGTAGAAGGCCTCGCCGACCTCGGCTAAAACGCGACCCTCAACGCCGAGCGGCTTCTCCTCCACTCGAAACGGAACTCCAATTTTGTCCAGCAATGAGCGAACTTCGACACTGGCCAGGTCTTCGATTCCTTGAGAGGTCGTCAGCAAAAGCCTCATGATTGGCGCTTTTCAGCCCATTTTAAAAGGCTTTGGGCTAAGCCTTAAATATTCTGAAGGGGACTTTTCCCTATGGAGGGCTCCTGGCGCTTCAGGAGGTTTGTCTTCTTGGTCTTCGCGACAATTCCGGTTATCTCTGCGTTAGTCCATTATCCCGCCATAACGGGGACGGCAGGGAAACTCATGAGCATCGCGGGTCTGGTGATCATGCTCGTCTCCGGAGGGATAGCTGTCTACGTCCACTCACTCTTCCCCAAAAAGCACGACAGACCTGAGCACTTCGAAAAGCTCCTCAAGGACGGCCCCTACCGCTTTGTGAGGCATCCGTTTTATTCGGCCTTCCTGTTCCTCGGCTTCGGAATTGCCCTCTTCTTTGCCAGCGTTCCCGGGATGATTGCCTCGCTCCTCATGGTTCCCCTCTGGGAAAAGCTCGCCGAGATTGAGGAGAGGGAGCTCTTAGAATACTGGGGCAGGGAATACATGGAGTTCATGGAAACCAGAGGCAGGTTCCTGCCAAGGGCTGAGTCCTGTCCCGGTAGAATTCTTCTGGTGTTCCTGATTTTCCTCTTCGGCTATTTTACTCTCTACGGCCTCAAGGCGCTTTTCGTTAACAGCTACACGGTTGAGTTCTTAATCCGCGCCGGCGTTCTTCTCATCCTGACCCTTGGCTTCGTTCTTTTTATCTCAAAATCCCTGGGAATAAGGGCTGAATTCGGCTTAAGAAGGGGCGAAATCTGGAGGAGTTTCTTACTTGCATCGGCCCTCTCTCTTCCTAGCCCGCTCCTCCAGCTTCAAGCGGGGAGCTTTCACGGCTTTCATGTTCAAACATCCGTTGCCTTGATATTCCTCGCCTACCTGCTCTTCGCCATTTACACCTTCTCCGTTTTCGTTGCCTTCCCAATTGAGGTTTTAGCTCCGTGCGGAAGGCTATGGCTGATTGTTCCGCCGCTCTTTCTCTTCGTTTACGACAGCTACTACTTCAACGCGGGGAAGATGCCCCCACTCGGCGACCTCATCCTGTTCGTTCTCCTTTACCCATTCGTTTACATGAAGACGAGAAACGTTGCTGGGATCGTCTTGGCTTATCTTCTCATAGCGGAATGGGACCCCTGGTGGGCCTTCGGGATTGCCTACGGGTGGGATGCCTTTAGGATCGCCGGGCTGGTTAGGGTTGGCCTTTCTCTGCTCTCGGCGTTCGTTTTCCTGAAAATCGCACGGACTCAGGGCAAACTTTAAATTCAGTTCATCTAACTCCGGCTTGTAAGGTGATAACGTATGATCGAGGTTCGCAACCTCACTAGGCACTACGAGTTCGGCAACGTGATGGCCCTTAAGGGGATAAACCTGACCTTCGAGGACGGGAGGTTCTACGTTATTGCTGGCGCCTCGGGAAGCGGTAAGACGACGCTCCTCAACATCCTGAGCGGAGTTGACAGGCCCACCTCTGGCGAGGTTCTCGTTGACGGCATCAGGATTCATTCGCTGAAGGAGAAGGAGCTGAGGCGTTACCGCCTCGAAAACTTTGGAATCGTTTTCCAGTTCTTCTACCTCGTGCCCTATCTCACCGGCCTTGAGAACGTTCTGCTCCCGATGAAGTACTCAAAGAAAGTTGAGAACCCCGAGGAGAGGGCAAGGGAGCTTTTGAACCTCGTCAACGCGGAGCACTTAGCCAATAAACTTCCCGAGCACATGAGCGGTGGGGAGATGCAGAGGATTGCCATCGCGCGGGCATTGGCGAACAAGCCAAAATACCTCTTCGCGGACGAACCCACGGCAAACCTCGACTGGGAGAACAAAATTAGAATCTGGGAGCTTCTGAGGAAGGTGAACCGCGAGGAGGGGGTTACGGTTATAGCGGCGACTCACGAGAAGGATTTCTTCCGCTTTGCGGACGTCGTGATAACCCTCAGGGACGGTGAGATCCATGAGGTTAAAAACAACCCTCAGAAAGCTTAGACGCGAGAAGAAAGTGGTTGTCATCGTTTTCATAACGTTCCTCTTTGTGAGCCTCGGGGCCAACTTCACTCTAGCCGGTGTTGGGAGCGTCACCAAGGCTGTCAGGGACTTTACCAAGATTGGAAACGTCGAGTTCATTGTTCAAGGCGTGAACGTTGAGAACCTCACTCGCTTTGGCGAGGTCGTCAACTACCTTTACTTCAACGAGGGCAAGGTCGAGTTTAACGGGAAGGAATACGAGGCCCTCATCGGCTACGGCAGGTTTAAAGTTCCAAAAGTTGAGAGCTCTCCCAAAGGAGTTTTCGTTCTATCATTCCCCGAGGTCGAGAGAGGGGACAGGATAGAGGTCAACAGGGAAACCTACGCTGTTCTTGGCTCATACTACTACCTCATGGGAGAGCCGGTAGTCCTGACGAGGGAGAAGGGAAGCTCCCTCTACGTTTTCATGCGCTGCAATGATACGGAAGCCCTCTCAAACTTCCTGATGAAGCACACCAAGGTTGTTTACTTTACAGTTTACAGGAAAGGTCAAGCTCCCTATATGGACACGATGAGGAGCGTCGAGAACTTCGCCATGAGCTTCTTCTACCTGCTTCTCGGGGCTTCACTGCTCATTATCGTCTTAATATCCTTAACTCATGTGAGGGGAAGCACGAGGGAAGTCGGGATCCTGAAAGCCCTTGGACTGCCCCATTCCTTCGTGTCGTTTCTATTCATCGGAGACTACCTGTTCATTGCACTTCTGGCCTATTTAGTTGGGATTCCCATTGGCATCTGGCTCGGCTACGCCTACATGAATTCACATTTCATGCCCCTGAGACCTAACTACGCCTATCCGCTGGGGTGGGATGTCATTATAGTTCTCATAATAACTCTGATTCTCTCTTTACCTTACGTCTACGTCTCTCACCTCAAGCCAATCGAGGCCCTGCGCTTCACTCCGAAGAAAAGCTCATCCCTGAAGTTTTTCCTCGTCTTCTTTATGGTTTTCCTCGCGTCTTCCTCGGCCTACTTCGGAATCAGGGGAATCGAGAACTACCTCAGCTTTAACTACCCCTTCAACCTGTGGGCCTGGGGCAGTCCCTCGAAAATCACCGGATTGCCCGGCGAAAAAGCCGGTTACCTTTCCGGGCAGGAAGTGAATGGAATAACGACCGAGATTTACTTCCTCAACTACACGAGCAGTTTCGAGAAAACGCTTATAGCGGGTAGATGGTTCAAAAAGCCCGACGAAGCAGTTATCGAGTTCGGCGTTGCCAAAAAGCTTGGCCTTAAGGTTGGGGACACCATCAGGGTCAGACTCCTCGGGGAGGTGAGAACGTACAGGGTCGCGGGAATAAGCTACATGAACTTCTACGATGGCAGGGCTATTTTCCTACCGAAGGTTTCCTTTGTGCCAGATGGGGAGGTCTTTCTGAAGGTTAGTAATCCTGAGGAGTGGAAGGAGAGGCTGACAGCTCAGGGACTCAAAGCGATTACGGTGGAAGACCTCAAGAGACAGATCGAGAACAATCTAAAGCTCTTCAAAACAGCTGTTTACAGCGTTATGGTTGTGATATTTCTCATCAGCCTCTTTGCGCTCTTCACGTTGGTTTACCTTGAGATTGAGGGCAACGAGAAGGTCTACGCAACGCTCAAAGCCATAGGGGTTCCTAATCCCCATGTCTGGAGAGGGTTACTCAGAAAGGCCGTTCCATCGCTCGTCACCGCTTCACTGCTCGCGCTTCCCATAAGCCTGAAACTCGGAGAGTGCATCGGCGACATGGTCGTTCCGGCCAAGCTCGGCCCCAGTGATATCGTAAAGGTTCTTCCACCCTTAGCTGGCTTTTACGTCCTCTACGCTGTCTTCTTGGTCGTAATAACGAACAGGGTTCTCAACCGCCTCGACGTCATTAAAGCGCTGAGGAGTTAGTCCATTATCGCTATCACTCCCTTCCACTTCTTCCCAAAGCACTCGCCCGCCAAAACGTGCTTCCCCGTAAGCCCCTCCAGGAACTTCAAGGCGGAGTCGCACTTTTTAAAACCAGTTGCTATGCCGACCGTTACCCCTTCGATTTCCCTGATGCCTGCCCTCTTCTGGCCGTCAAGCTTCTCCCTCAGCTCTTCGCCGTAACGCCAGAGTATTCTCCTCGGGTCGAGGAGAAGTTCCCTCTCAACACCATCCAGAATTTCCCCAAAGTCCCAGACGAAGTCCCTTTTCTTTTCCTCCTCGCTTGCGAAGAGCGTGAAGCGACCTGTCTGCCATTCCCTGAGAAACCATCTCGCCGTCTCCTCCAAATCTACCTCTCCGCCCGACTTTATCAGTCCCCTCCTTTCACCGATCTTTCTCAGTATCTCCTCCTCGCTCTCGAACTCTTTTATGCCGAACTTTTCGGTTATCGCTTCCCTTCTCGTTTCAAGAATGCGAGAGATGAGCTTCAGGGCCGGTTTAACCGGCTCTTCGATCTTGTCGGCCGGAAAGCCGCCCTTTATAACCAGCTCGTCGAAGTCGTCAATTGGGACGACTCCCGGGCTGTCAAGGAGCCATATCTTCTTGCTCAGCCTTATTAGTTGTTTTCCCTTTGTGTAGCCGGGTATTGGGGCGGTTCCAACGGCCCTCTTTCCCTTCAGGGTGTTGATTATCGTGCTCTTGCCCACGTTGGGGTAGCCTATGAGGGCCACCTTTACCTTCTCTTTTTCTTCTAAGAGGGGCTTCGCGAGCTTTTTGATTTCCCTCCTGAGGATTCCGGTTCCCTTTCTTTCCCTCGCGCTTATGAAGACAACGGGAATCTCGTTCCTCCTCTTGTACTCCTCTGTCCACTCCCTCGGCACTAAATCGGCCTTGTTCATGACTATTAAGAGTGGCTTTCCTTCTTCCATGACGAGCTTTTCGAGCTTTCTGTTTCTGGTTCCTATTGGATCTCTTGCGTCCACTACCTCAACGATAAGGTCAGCCTCGTCTATTACCTCCCTCACCACTCGCCACGCTTTCCTCTGCTTCATCCCTAACCACCGTTACCTCGAAGATTACGGTACCGCCGTCGGTGTAGGGAGGGCCCGGGTCAAGGCACTGGAGGTATGCTTTCTCCCCCCTACCAAGCCCGAGTTCGCTCGGTTTAATACCCTTTCGGAGGGCGACGATATAAGGCAACAGCGATGCAAATGCATGGGTGCATATTGCGTCGGTCTCGTCAAGCTTCACCCTCGGCCCCTCAATGATTATCCTGTCGCCGGGCTTGAAAACGGGGCATCTCCCCCTTATCTCCACCACCTTAATCTCAAGCCTCTCCATGGGTACTAATTCCAGTTTTCACCTCAAAAGGTTATCCAAGTGCCGGGGAGCGGCCAGCCCAAAACCCATCGCCACCCGGAGGGGTGCAGGGAGCAACCCAGTTACCGAAATCTAAATAAAGATAAATCCCCTAACAGAATCCGATTGAAAAAAGCATTACAATAACGGTTATGGTGGTGTTCACGGTGGCCGAGGATATCGAAGCCAAGATTAGAAGGCTTAGAGAACTGGGCAAGGCAACCGCCGAGCCCGAAACCCCATCCGCTCCAGTTCCGGGGCCCGCCCCAAAGGCGAGACCGCCGCGCAGGACAAGAAGGTTGGGAAGCATAAGGGAGAGGGAGAGGAAGAAGAGGATAATCATAGGGGCATCGGTGTTAATTCTCGTAATCCTCGTGGCTTCCCTCGGTGTTTACGTCTGGTACTCAAACAGGGCAAAGGAAGAGCTCAGGAACGCCAAACTCCAGAAGATCCATGAGCTCAACTCCTACTTCAAGGGCCCGATAATGAACACGAGCTACGGAAAGGCAACCTATCAGGAGCTGTACAGCAGGATAAACGCGGCCCGTTCGAAGGAAGAAGTCCAGAGGATAGACGTTGTATCAGCCTACAAGAAGGTTCTGACGAGATACCAGCAGGAGCTCGCAAAGAAGAAGGCTGAGGAAGAGCAGAAGATGCTGAACGAGGCGAAGGCCAATAAGAAGGCCGAGATAAACCTGCTGTTCCAGTCACTCCTCGCCCAGCCGCTCCCTGATCAGCTCAAGAACCATGTGCTTGAGGTTAAGAACTCGCTCATCCAGGACGTTGAAAACGCGACGAGCGTTTCGGAGGTAAAGGCCATCAACGCCGTCCCGTACCTCACCCAGCTGTGGAGGGACTACTACTCCTACAAGATCGATTCGGTCAAAGGCAAGTACGTCGTCCTCGAATTCAACGGAAGGAAGACCATATACCCCAAGGAGGATGCGAAGGCCTACATATCCGGGATACCGAACTACACAACGCTGATGATGTACACGGTTGAACCTGTGAAGTTCGTGAAGATAGCGGTTCTCCTAACGAGGGAGCGCGTTGTTGGAGGCTTCATAGAGCCCAACTCCACAGTTATGATCTTCGCAAAGAACGGCACTAAGAATTATATGAAAATAGCAGATATGGGGCATGTTGACATGGTCCTGCTGCCCTCAGACGCAGGTATAATAAACCTCAATGAACAGCAGGGCAGCAGCTCATCGAGCAGCTCCACATCGAACTCCCAGGAATCCAGCAACCAGCAGAGCTCCGCAAGCGCCGGTCAGACTTCGGTGAACCAGGGAGGGAGCTCAAGCAGCTCCGAGAGCTCAAGCAGCTCGTATTCAGAGTCCTCATCGGCGACCAGCTATTACTCCGTCAACTTGGGGGAGATAATGAGGGCCATATCCTCGGGGAAGATAGCCGGCTCAGCCGACACGATCAAACAGCTCCAGAACTACGGGGACAACCTGCTGGCCCTTGAGGAGAAGCTTCAGCTCCAGAACGTTCCAAACGGCGTTCCATTCCTCGTTATAGTGGAGGTGCCCTCGGTATACGTCCCGGACGTCCTGAGCCACATGGATTCCATCTACATCGGAGAGGTCGTGGGAGAGAGCTGAAGGGGTGTTGAGGGTGAGAAGGGAAGTAATAGCTTTCATCGCAGTTCTTTCATTGTTGTCCTTGTCCCTCCCCGCTGTAGCCGAGGATTACACTCTCCCAGGCGGCACCTACAACAACATAGGCCTCTCCGCGACGCTGACGCTCGATGTAAACGTCACCCTACTCAACCTCGCCCCCTATCCGAAGTTCATAGTGGTCAACCCGCTCTACGACTTCAAGGTGTACAGGATGGGAAACAGCGAGACGATGGTCTACTCCAACACGACTTCCGGGGGTTTTGCCCACATACTCCCCCCAGACCTCTCGAAGAACACCCTGAACTACCGCGTTGGCTTCTGGGTATACCCCTACGAGACCGTCAAAGTGGAGTTCTCAATAACGCGTGTCCATAACTACGCCCTGCCCCTTCAGGACTACTCCGATCCCTGCGGAACCAACGTCGGACTCATCCTGCTGAGGTATGAGAACGGAACCCTCGTCAGCGGAGAGGTAGGGGAGAGCAACGACCTCTCATCGCCAACCTGCGGCGTTATCTATCCCCAGCTCCTGGACTACCCCATGGTGATAAACTTCAACCAGCTCCTCCCCTCACTCGACGGCTACATAAAAATGCTTAAATACAGGGGAAGGGTGGAGATGCTAATAAGAGACGTCCCGGACAGCACCGATGACAACTCAACTGTAAACCGCGAGTTTCCGCTGTTCTTCGCCCTGAGCGAGCCGCTCCTCTTCCAGGGGGCCGCAGAGGGCAACTACACCCCTCCCTACTCAATGATGTACAGCGACTACCTGAACTTCATACTGGGCTACCGGGGCTTCAGCATGAAAAAGACGCACGAGAGCGTGAAGAAACCCGAGAACAACCTCTTCAAGCTCACGGACAGGCTTCTCTCGGGAGGAAGCGTCCCAAGCCCCAAGAAGCCCAACGTAAGCGCCAAACCCCTCGACTTCCCGATATGGGTCGTCTACATGGGGAAGGGCGTAAACTCACTGACCATAGAATACGATGTGTGGTGGGATAACCTCACTGGGTGAGATTTGTGGTAGAGGAGAAGAAAAAGAAGATCTCCGGATCCTGGATTGATGAGATACTCGGGGGAAAGAGCAACCCCCTCGGAGAGGTGTTTAAAGAGAAGGAGGAGAAGCCCCTCCCCTTCCTGTCCCAGGGAGGCAACCCGCTTGAGGAGATCCTCGGAAGGGGAACCGAGGAGAAGGGCGAGAAGGTGGGGAAGAAGACCGCCCCAGTTAAAAAGGCCTCAAAGCCGCCCCTGAAGGAGACCGTAAAGGGAACCGTCGTGAAAAGCGCGGAAAAAGCGAAGCCACCAGAGAAACCCCAGGAAAGGAAAGTGGGGACAAAAGGGGCAGAGATAGGATCAGGGGTTGACCTGCTCGGTCAGATACTCGGGGGCAGAGGAGCTGCAGGTGGAGGAACTGCCGTAGCTCCAAAGAGGCAGCCCCTCCCGCTCCCAAAGCCGAGCGGTGGCCTCGGCCTCCAGGCCATAATAGGGGAGACCAAACCAGAGGAGCTCAGCTACGCTGGAAGGGCAAAGGTTCTCGATGCCTACGGCAACGTCAGGATACTGAAGGTCAAAGGGGAGCCCGTCCCGATATACGAGATACGCCTTCCCAAGCTTTCAAAGGAGGAGGAAGCCCTGATCAGGCAGGTCAGGGAGAGGGCGATCACTGAGATACAGATAGACCCGACAATGATACCAAGCTACGAGGAGAGGAGGAAGATATTCCTGAGGGAAGTCCGGAGGATGCTGAAGGAGGCAGCCCCAAACTTCTCGGAGGGGAGGATAGAGGTTCTCGCGGAGCTCATAGTCCAGAACATGCTCGGCTACGGCCTCCTCGATCCCCTCGTCAGGGACGACAACCTCGAGGAGATAATGGTCATAGGTACTGGAAAGCCGGTTTACGTATGGCACAGAAGATTCTACATGTGCAAGACGAACATAACTTTCCCCGAGGAGAGGGAGATACTGAACATCATAGAGAGGATAGCGAGGGAGGTCGGGAGAAGGATAGACCAGCAGAGCCCCCTCTTGGACGCACGCCTTCCCGATGGAAGCCGTGTCAACGCCACGATACCTCCGATAAGCCTCGACGGGCCGACGATAACGATACGTAAGTTCAAAAAGGATCCCCTCACGATAATAGACCTCATAAAGTACGGGACGATGAACACGGACGTTGCATCGTTCCTGTGGATACTCGTGGACGGGCTCGGCGTGAAGCCCGCCAACATACTCGTGGCCGGGGGAACCGGCTCCGGCAAAACCACAACCCTGAACGCCTTAGCTATGTTCATACCCCCGAGCGAGCGCGTCATAAGCATCGAGGACACCGCCGAGCTCCAGCTTCCCGTTGAGCACTGGGTGAGACTTGAGACGAGGCCCCCGAACCTTGAGGGGAAGGGAGAAGTTACGATGGACGACCTCGTGAGGAACACCCTCCGTATGCGCCCGGACAGGATCATCGTCGGCGAGGTTCGCGGACCGGAAGCGAGAACGATGTTCACAGCCATGAACACGGGCCATAATGGGGCCCTTTACGATTTCTCGGTCATTCAGCTCTCCGATGGACGCTTCGAGCTCATCGGCAATTTAATCGAGAAGCTCTTCGAAAAGTACTCGGACAGTGTAAAGACGTACAAAGACTTGGAGTACGTGGAACTGGATGAGGAAGACCGCTTTGAAGTGGTGAGCGTCGGAACCAATCTAAAAGCCGGAAAGCACATCGTCTCAAGAGTATGGCGTAGGAAGGTTAGGGTTGGGGAGAGGCTCCTCAGGATAAGGACGAGAACCGGAAACGAGGTAATACTCACCAAGACCCACCCGTTTTTCGTCTTCTCGGACGGTGATATTGTTAGGAAGGAGGCGAAAAAGCTAAAGCCGGGTGACAGGGTGGCTGTGATGCTTAATCCACCAAAGCCACCGCAGAGGAGGGCAATGATAACTCCAGAGGTCTACGCCGGAATAAGTGACTATTACCTCGTTCCAAACGGAAAAGGCATGGTAAAGGTTCCGAACGATGGGTTACCACCTGAAAAGGCACAGTTCCTGCTCTCAGTTAATTCCAATCTGGTCAGGCTCGTCAGGGAAGTGGACGAAAAGCTCGCCTACGCGGTTGGTGTATTACTTGGCGATGGTTATATCTCATCGAACGGGTACTACCTCTCGGCGACTTTTGATGACGGGGAGTATATGAAGGCTTTCGTCGATTCAATCTCCGAGTTCCTGCCCGAGAGCAGGCCATCCATCAGAGGCAACGGGACGAGTACAGTGGTAACCTACGGCTCCAAGATTTTCGCGGAGTTCCTTGTGAGGGCCTTTGGGATACCCAATGGGAAAAAGGGCAACTGGGATGTTCCCCACTTGATACTCTCGAACGATGAGCTTGTGCGCCACTTCCTGGCTGGACTCTTCGATGCCGACGGCTACGTCGATCCAAGCGGGCCTTCAATAGTCCTGACGACAAAGAGCGAGAACGCAGCGAGAAAGGTCTGGTACGCCCTCCAGAGGCTCGGCATAATAAGCACCGTCACAAGGATCAAAAACAAGGGCTTCAAGGAGGGTTACATATTCCGCGTCACTATAAGCGGTGTCGAAGACCTCAGGAAGTTCCGCTCGCTTATTCCGCTCCGCCATTCAAGGAAGAGGGCGAAGCTCGAGGAGATTCTTACCGAGAAGAAAGCCTATCGGGGTAGAAGAACATACCGCGTTCCAGTCTCAAGCGAAATGATAAAGCCCCTCCGCCTCAGGCTCGGTCTCAGCGTTGCGGAACTTTCAAAGCTGGCATCCCACTACGCTGGAGAGAAGGTCTCAGAGAGTCTCATAAGGCACGTTGAGAAGGGCAGGGTAAGTGAGATAAGGCGCTCCGCTTTGAAGGGAATTGCCCTGGCGTTTCAGAGGATAGCCAGAGACATTGGTGACGAAGACGCGTGGGTAATGGCGAAGCGCCTCCAGCTCATAGCGGAGGGCGACGTTTACTGGGATGAGGTTGTGAGCGTTGAGGAAGTCTCACCTGAAGAACTTGGAATAGAGTACCTCTACGACCTAACCGTTGAGGACGACCACAACTACGTGGCCAACGGAATACTGGTCTCAAACTGTATGGGCACAATCCACTCCAACAGCGCCCGCGAGACAATAGTGAGGCTTGAGAGTCCGCCGATGAACGTCCCGAGGATCATGATCCCAGCACTCGATATAATCCTCATGCAGGTTCGCTTCAACAGCAGGAAGAAGGGTACCGTAAGGCGCGTTACTGAGATAGCGGAGGTCTCGGGTATAGAGGGGGAGAGCATACAGCTGAACAAGCTCTACAAGTACGATCCCGCCAAGGACGAGCTGACGTCCACTGACGTTCCGAGCAGGGTCATCAACGAGCTCTCAAGGCACACGGGAATGAGCGTGAGCGAGCTTGAGGTGGAGAGGGAGAAGAGGAAGATAGTCCTCGAGTGGATGATAGAGAGGGGAATACGGAGCATCGAGGAGGTCGGCCACTACATAAAGATGTTCTACGTGGACGAGGACAGTCTGCTCGAAAAGATAGGGAAAGGGGCCTCTCCAGAGATACGGGAGCAGATAAGGAACGTGATCTGAGGGGGGAACACCGTGGGGGTTTTCGAGTCGTTCCTGCAGCTGCTTGAAAGGCTTGGCTCAAGAACCATTGAGGTCACGGAGGTTCCAACGAGGAGGATACCGAGGGGAAGGAGCATACAGGAGAGACTCCGGGCCCTCAAGGAGATGCAGAAGGAGGCCGAGGTGAGCAAGGAGGGGGAGAGGGAGAAGGAGATAGAGGAGCTCATAGAGTGGAGGAAAAAGGAGATAAAGGCCTCCTTCGGTGAAAGGCTTGCAGACGCACTCCTCTCCCATTTTAAGGGCCCGATAACATCGATGACCAAGTCAATCAAAGGTTTAGACTACGACCTCTACAGGGCAAACATAAGGATGTCCAAGGAGCGGTACGTTGCGCTGATGCTGGCCACCTCCCTCCTGGTGGGCATCTTTACCTTCCTCTTCGCCCTCCTTCTGGAGATGGACATATTCACGACCTCAATGCTCTCCCTCCTCGGCTTCATAGGCGGCTTCCTGTACATGAGGAACTACCCCAAGATGGTTTGGAAAAGGCGGGTGGCCGAGGTCGAGAAGGCCCTCCCCTACGTTCTGCGCCACATAGCCTCTCTCCTCAGCGCCGGCGTGGGTATAGCAGAGGCCTTAGTGTCGGTTTCAAAGGCGGACTACGGGGCTATCTCTGAGGAGTTCGACCTCATAGTCAGGGACATGCGCGGCGGGGCGTCCTTCGAGGAGGCCCTTGAGAAGTTCGAGGAGAAGATGGGCTCAGAAAACGTCAGCAGGGTCGTAAAGCAGATACTCAGGGCGATAAAGTTCGGGGGAAACCTCGCCGACATACTCTACAAGATGGCCGAGGACTTCGCCTTCGACTACAGGATGAAGCTCGTCGAGTACGTGCAGAAGGTGAACGGTATAGCCTTCGTCTACATGTTCATGACCATCGTCATGCCCGCGATGTTTATAGTGGCGATCTTAGCGGCTTCGGCCTTCAGCGCCCGGGGCGGAGGTGGAAAGCTGGCCATAGCGCCATCGGCGCTCGCCGTGCTGCTGCTCTTCGCATTCCCCTTCCTATCCCTGCTCATAGTCATGATGATAAAACGCAGTGAACCGAGGTGAGTGAGATGGCCAAGGAGGGAGGAAGCACCCTGACACCTTTAGCAATAAGGGCCCTGGAGAGGCTTATACCGGCCAAATGGCTCAAGAGGTACGAGCTCCTGATATACTCGGCCGGGATAGAGTTTTTGGCCGTTGAGTACCTCCTGATAACACTGCTCCTCTCGGTCATATTCTCGGCCTTGGTGCTCCTCTTCTTCCCGCTGAGCTACGCCATTCTGACCTTCTTAGTGACCCTTCCACTGCTCGCACTTGTGTACCCATACTGGAGGATAATGAAGAGGATAGAGGATATGGAATCAAACCTCCCCGATGCTTTCTTCTACCTGGCGAGCTCTCTGAGAGCCGGGATCTCGTTCTCGGAGGCGATGGAAGACTTGACGACGGCCAAGTTCGGGGCCCTCACGGAGGAGTTCAAGAGGGCAGTGAACGAGATAATGAAGGGCCGCTCGACGGTGGAGGCGCTGAGGGTCATGGCGCTGAGGAACAAGAAGTCGCCCGTGATATACCGCTCCCTCATGATAATCATAGAGGCCCTCGAAAGGGGTGCGCCGATGAGCGACGTCCTGATCTACGTGGCCAACGACGTCAGGGAGATTCTCAGGATAAGGAAGGAGAGGAAGGCGTCAACCGGAATGCAGACTATGTTCTTCATAATCACGAGCGGCTTCGTCGGCCCGGCGATAATAGGCATAGTTGGAAAGCTCATGGGTGAGATGATCCAGGGGCCCGCGAAGACCCAGATCCCCACGGTGCTCAACATCC
This sequence comes from Thermococcus sp., assembly GCF_026991495.1. GTDB lineage: Archaea > Methanobacteriota_B > Thermococci > Thermococcales > Thermococcaceae > Thermococcus. Next base: position 15,986 of record NZ_JALXBJ010000044.1, read on the forward strand.
TGCTCGGATTCGTTGCCCTTCAGGCCATTGTCTCGGGCCTTGGGATAGGCGTGATAAGGGAGGGCAAGTTCTCGGCCGGATTCAAATACGGAGCCCTGCTGATCGCTATGGGTGTGGCGGTCTTCAAGGCAATGATGGTCTTCAACATAAGCTTCTGACGTGCTTACTCCGACCTTTTTTTCACGTCCACTACCTCGACCTCGAAGGTGACAGTCCTTCCGGCCAGGGGGTGATTGAAGTCGAGTATAACCGCCTTCTCGCTGACGCCCACTATCTTGGCCATTCCGGCGTCGGTCATAACGTACATTCCCTCCACCGGTTCGAGGCCCGCGGAGCTGAACTGCTCGGGTGGAACCGGGATCTTGAGCTCATCCTTCGGCATTCCGTACCCCTTCTCGGGGGGAACGCTCACAACTTTTTTCTCCCCCTTCTCCATCCCTATAAGGGCCTCCTCAAGGCCCGGTATTATCTCGCCCTCTCCGACCCTCGCCTCGATCGGGCCGTAGTCCCTCTCCTCGACGTAGACGCCGGCTGACTTAGCGACGTCCTCATAGCTGGTGTCGAAAACCTCGCCGTCCTCAAACCTTCCAACGTAGTTGAAAACAACGGTATCCCCTTTCTCCACTTTCATCTTCTTCAACTCCAAAACCGTTGAAACAAGCTAACCCGGGGCTCTTATAACACTTTTGGTCTATACCGCGGACTCACTCCTCTTCGGGAAGCAGGTAGTAGATGTAGTGGGGCCTGTTGCTCATCTCGTCTATGAACACAACGGTTCCCGCCCTCGGAGGCCTGAGGTAGTGAACCTCGCCCTTTCTCGTCGTGACCGCGGCGAAGGCGTCACCCCTCCTAACCCTGTTCCCTACGTCCGCTATGAGCGTCTTCGTGAAGCCCTCAACGGGGAGCAGGATCAGCCGGTCCCCCCTCTTCAGGTATATTCTTGTCCTGCCGTCCGGGAGGACTATTACGGCGTCGGCCCTTACCTCGCCGCTCAGCTGGTCAACGTAGATGTGGAAGCGGTCGTACACCTCCTTGATGAGGAACTTAGCCCGCTCACCGATGAAACCCGGGAGTGCCTCACCCTTCTTAAGCCAGACCTCGACGTTGCCTTCTATAACAACGCACTCAGAGGTTGCCCTTCCATTCCTTATGCAGTTCCCCTTCTCGGTCTCAACGTACAGCCTCGGGATCCCGGCCATCTTTCCCACCCAGATTAACACCCGCAAATCTTTTATATGCCTTTTCTCACCAGGTTCCGTGGGAATCATGTCCCCTAAATTCAGGCTCACGCTCCTCCTGACCCTTATCCTTCTCCTGCTCGCCCTCCTGATGAACAGCCACTCCTTCTCCACCCCGCACAGGAGAAACGCCCAGCCCGCAACGCTGATGACCGTAATAATGCTCGCGGGGGTCGTCTCGGGGGTAATACTCCTGATAGTCCTATACCTCTACTTCCACGATGCCTTCGGGTCGGGACGCTACGGGGCCCCTCCCGGGAAGAGCCTCAAGGCTTATATAATCGCGGTGATCCTGACGAGCCTGGTCATGATGCTCCTCTTCAAGGTGATAAGCGAGACGAGCATTAACCCTGTGAACGCGACCAACAGGACAGCCTGCCTGAGGGTAAACGGGACGGTCATCAACTGCACCCCCGCTCAACTAAACCCACTGCTAACGACAAACGGGACGGCCCCGCTCAGAACCTCAAAGGCCGCGGTCTTCACGCACCTCTACCTGATCTTCCTCCTTCCGATCCTCGGTGCCTTTCTGTACCTCGGCTTCTACTACTACAGGCTGGGGCGAATGGAGCGCGAGAGGAGGAGGAAGGTGGAGAAGGCTATGGAGTTCGACAGAAAGCTCGACGAGGTCGGCCTCGACGTCTTCTCAAACCCGAGGGAAGCGGTGGTGGGGATATACAAGAACGCCGTGCTGTGGCTTGAGGGGCTCGGGATACCCTACAGGGAGAGCTGGACCCACTGGGAGCACGCAGAACACGTCAGGTACATGCACGAGGCCTTCGTTGAGCTCACGAAACTCTTCGAGAAGGCGAAGTACGCCCCGGAGAGGGTTGAGTGGGCGGACGCGGAGAAGGCCCTCGCAATCTACAACGGACTGAGGGGGAAGGCCCATGAGGTTATCGGGAATGCCTGAAGGGCGAGGAAGGGCCGCGGTGGTGGCGCTCCTGATAATTCTCGCGGTGATCCCAGGGGAGTACTACGTCAGGTGGATAGCTGTGGTTTCCCTGGCCATCTTCCTCGGCGCCCTGCTCGTTGGCTCAGACGTCAGGCTCAGCTACGTTTCAAGGCACTACGAGTACGTACCTCAGCGGAGGCCGGAGTTCGAAAGGGCTTTGACCATGGTGAAAAGGGCGAGGAAGGGGGGCGCGAAAAACCTCATAGAGGGCGAACTGCTTGAGATCCACTACCTGATGACGGGGAGGAGCTACCAAGACCTCCGCTCCAACCCCCCTCCGGCTTTAAAGGCATTTTACTCATCCCGCAATCCATACGAAGGGCTTGAAAAGGCCCTAAAAATCTTAGAGGGTGAACTGAATGAAGATTGAGGAAGTCCACGAGAAGGCGAACCTCGTCCTCGAAGAGGTTGGAAAGGCGATAGTAGGCAAGGAAGGCGTCCTGAAGATGATACTGACCACGATCTTAGCTGACGGACACGTTCTCATAGAAGACCTGCCCGGACTGGCAAAGACCCTCATGGCCAAGAGCTTTGCCGGGGCCCTCGGACTTGACTTCAGGAGGGTGCAGTTCACGCCCGACCTTCTCCCGAGCGACATCCTCGGGGTGAGCGTCTTCAACCAGAAAACCCTTGAGTTTGAGTTCAGGAGGGGACCGGTGTTCACGA
>NZ_JALXBJ010000045.1 GCF_026991495.1 Thermococcus sp.
GCATTGGAGCACTAACAAGACCCTCCCCAGCCGGAACCGAAGACCCCTCCACCGAAGAAGCAGAAACCCCAACAGAGGAAGAAACCGAAGGTTTGCTGGGAACGGCTGGTTTTGCCTGAGCCGTTGCCGGTGCTGGAGTGGATGTGCTTGTCGCCTGGGACAGGTACCTGAGAGCGCTCAGGTCAACGCCCTCGACGCCGACCTCGACTTCGATGCCGTTGATGTAGAGCTTAAACCTCTGGGCCCTCGGCGGTAGCTCGACCTTCCCGGTCTTCCTCCTCGCGAAGAACTCCCTTGCTATCTGCGGGAACAGGCAGTAGGTCAGGACGTCCTCCTCGCTCTCGGCGCCGAAGCTCCTGGCCTCCTCCCTGCATTTCTCAATGACCGGCTCGAGCAGTTCACCCGGCCTAACGGTTATGGGCTCTTCGTCGCCGAGGATGAGCTTCCTTATCTCGGGCCTTATCTCCGCAGGTGGCCTGCCGTAGAGGCCCTTCACGTAGTTCTTCACTTCCTCCGTTATCCTCTTGTACCTCCCAAAGAGGACGTTTAGAACCGCTTGAGTTCCGACTATCTGGCTCGTTGGAGTGACCAGCGGCGGCCAGCCGAGGTCTTCCCTGACTCGCGGTATTTCCTCAAGAACCTGCTGGAGCTTGTCTAAAGCTTTCATCTCCTTGAGCTGGCTTATCAGGTTGGAGTACATCCCGCCGGGAACCTGGTACTTGAGGACGTAGGGGTTTACCATGAGCGCCTCCTTGTGGAGCAGGCTGAAGTACTTCTCCTCAAGGAGGGTTTTGAGGTAGCGGGAAACCTTGTGTATCGTCTCCCTGTCGAGGTGGCTTCCAACGGCCTCGGGCAGAGCGTGCCATATCGTCTGTACCCCCGGCTGGGCCGTTCCAAAGGCGAGAGGACTTATGGCGGTGTCTATGAAGTCCGCTCCAGCCTCAACTGCTTTCATGTAAGTCGCGACAGCCATCCCCGTGGTCGAGTGGGTGTGGACGTTGACCGGAACGCCGTAGGTTTCCTTTATCTCGCTCACCAGCTCGTAGGCCTTCCATGGCGTCAGGAGGCCTGCCATGTCCTTTATGGTTATCATATCTACGTCGAGCTTTAGCAGTTCTTCAACCTTCTCCATGTAATATTCGAGAGTGAAAACCGGGCCGGTTGTGTAGGCTATTGCCCCCTGAACCTCAGCGCCGACTTCTTTTGCTTTTCTTATCGCAACCTCCATGTTCCTGACGTCGTTGAGGGCATCGAAAACCCTGAATATGTCAATCCCGTTCTTGTGGGCCAGCTCCACGAACTTTTCGACGACGTCATCGGGATAGTGCCTATAGCCGACGAGGTTCTGGCCACGCAGGAGCATCTGGAGCTTGGTCTTCCTTATGCGCTCCCTCAGCAGGCGGAGCCTCTCCCACGGGTCTTCGTTGAGGTAGCGGATGCAGACGTCGAAGGTCGCTCCACCCCAGACCTCCATCGAGTAGAAGCCGATCCTGTCCATGTCCTCGGCTATCTTTAGCATGTCCTCAGTCTGGAGGCGGGTCGCTATGAGCGACTGGTGAGCGTCCCTGAAGGTAGTGTCTATAATCTCGACTCTCCCCATTTTTCTCACCCCGTTTAAAGGTCTGCAGAAGTTGTATATTTAAATTGCTGGACAGAAATGGGAAAGGTCAGAGGAGGCCCTCCGCCTTGGCTGCCTCCTCCGGGTCCTCGTTTCTGTGGATAACCTTCAGGAGGGCCTTTATGAAGGGCTCAGGGTTCTCGCGCTGGAAGATGTTCCTTCCGACGACCGCTCCGGCTCCCCCAGCCTCGATAACCTCCCAGACAACCTTCAGAAAGTCAACGGGATTCTCAGTCTTAGCCCCGCCGCTGAGCAGAACCGGAACACCAGCGGCCGCTTCAACGACCTTCGCGAAGGTCTCCCTTGAGCCCGTCCAGTAGGTCTTTATCATGTCAGCTCCGCTCTCAGCAGCTGCCCTCGCGCCATACATAACGACGCGGTAGTCCTCCTTTTTGCCGTACTTTTCGGTTATGTAGGGGCCGCGCGGGTAGGCGAACTGCACAACCGGGAAGCCGAGGTTGTGGGCGTAGCTCGCTATCTCCGCGAACTGGCGCATCATTATGTCCTCCTGCGGTGAGCCCCAGTAGACCGTCGCTGCTATCGCATCTGCGCCGAGCTTTACGGCATCTTCGACGTACGCCAGCTGACTCTGGAGGAGCTGCTCGTCCTTCGGGCGGAGGTTCGTCTTGCTCGTGAGCTTTATCATGAGCCCCCTGTCCGGCTTGACCTCGTCTCCGGCTATTCTGGCTATTCCGGGGAGCATCATGACGCCGTCTATGCCAGCCCTGACGACCTTCCTCACGATTATCCTCGGGTTAACGTGCTCCCAGACCGGCTCGAAGTCAGTTGGGCCGTGCTCGAAGCCGTGATCCATCGCAAAGATTAGAGCCCTCCCGTCCCTGCGGAAGAACCTCCCGAGCCTTCTCCTGATGCCGACACTCGGATACGCATCCACTTTAATCACCGTGGGTGATATGCCCTTCGGGAATTTAAGGTTTTCCACCGTTAACGCTTTAAGAACATCGCGGAAGTGGGGGTGGTGTTGACGGTGAGAAAGCTCCTCCCGGTTCTCATACTCCTCCTCATCTCCCCGCTCGTCCACGCCCAGCCAGAGTGGGACTGGAAGTACAGCGACACCTGCATGGTATTCTCGATGGCCGTTAACGACAGGGGCTATGTCGCCACGGGCTTCGGCTACGACGTGATACTCATCTCACCGACGGGCAAGCGCGTCTACAAGGTTCCGAGTAGGGACTTCGCCTACTCCATCGCCATAAGCGAGAACAACTACGTGCTCGCCGGGACGCGGGGGTTCTACGTCCAGCTCTTCGACCCCCACGGGAAGCTCGCCTTTGAGTACAAAACCGGAAATCAGGTGTGGGCGGTTGCCATAAGCCCCGACGCGGAGGAATTCGTCGCCGGAAGCAACGACGGCTGGCTATACTTCTTCAGGGGAAAAAAGGTCGTCTGGAAGGCTGACACGGGGGCCCCGATATGGGGGGTCTACCTCGGGAGGGAGGTCTACGCGGGCAACGACGCCGGTTTAGTCGTCGCTTACTCCCTGAACGGAACCCGGCTCTGGGAGAAAAACCTCGGCGGAAGGGTGTGGCGCCTTAAATCAGACGGGAAGCACATAGCGGCCCTCGTCCTCCACACGGGACAGGGGGTAACGAGCGACGTCTACCTGCTCGACGGAAACGGGATCGTGCTCTGGAGCAGGCACTTCGACGACTACGTTAGGGACGTCTCGATACACGACGGTAGAGTCGCAGTCTCCGGGGACATAGGCTCGATAGACCTTTTCTCCCTGAACGGCACGCAGATCTACCAGTTCCCTGCCTTCAGCCCCTTCTGGGATGTTGCGACGAGGAGGGGCTACGTGCTGGCAGGTGGAGGGGGGAGGGACGCCGTCCTCCTGTCCCCTAACGGGACCCCCGTCTGGTACTTCCAGGACAACAGGAGCGTAAGCGTGGTGGCTATGAGCCCCAGCGGGAGGTACCTCGCCGTGGCCGACAGGACGTTCCAGACCGTGAACTGCCAGGGCACCGTCTACTTCCAGACCCTCTTCAAGGGCTCGGGCGGCACTTCAAGCACGGCTACCAACACGACAGAGACCTCCCCGTCCTTCAGTTCTTCCCCTTCCGCCGGACAGACTACTTCCTCCACCACCCAAACACCAACGCCCCACAATTCATCCGAATCCGGGAAGGGGTTGAGCGGTCACGCGGCTGAAATAGGCCTCGGGCTCGCCGCACTGATCCTAATCGCACTGCTCTGGAGGGAGATCAGGGAATGAACGCCATAGTGGCAAGAGACCTCGTCAAGGTCTACGACGGGCTGAGGGCGGTTGACGGGGTGAGCTTTGAAGTTAAAAAGGGGGAGATATTCGCCCTCCTCGGGCCCAACGGGGCCGGAAAGACCACCACAGTTAGAATGCTGACCGGTTTAACCGCGCTCGACGGCGGGGAGGCCTACGTGAACGGCCACTCCGTCGTGCGGGAGAAGCTCAAGGTGAAGGCGAGCATAGGCGTTGTCCCCGAGAACTCCAACCTCTACGACGAGCTGACTGTGGAGGAGAACCTCCGCTTTACCGCGAGGCTCTACAACGCCCCCATCGAGAGGGTTGGGGAGCTCGTCGAGGAGTTCCGCCTTCCAGCGGAGCGGAAGTTCGGGCAGCTCAGCGCCGGCCTGAAGAGGAGAGCCGTCATAGCGGCCGCCCTCGTCCACGACCCGCCGGTGCTCTTCTTGGACGAACCCACAAAGGCCCTTGACGTCCGCTCTGCCAAGGCGGTAAGGGAGATGATAGGGATCCTCAACAAGAGGGGGAAGACCGTCTTCCTGACCACCCACACGATGAGCGAGGCGGAGAAGCTGCCCCACAGGATAGCGATAATGAACAGGGGAAAGATAGTCGCCGTTGGAAAGAGGAACGAGCTCAAGAGACTCATCGGAGGAAAGGTGAAGGTACGGCTGAGCGTTGATCCCATAAGCTCCCACCTCCTGAGGGAGCTCTCGGCCTACGACCCGAGCTTCGATGGGGAAGGCCTCCTCCTGCACGTTGACGACGTGAGCGATTTCATCGGGCTCCTCTGCTCCCTCAGGGAGAGGCTCGGCTTTCGTGTTAACCACGTCTCAACGGAGCTTCCGAGCGTCGAGGACGTCTTCATAGAACTAACATCAGGGGAGGAGGAGAGACCCTGCGCCTGCGGGGGGTGCCCGCTTTGAAGATACCGGCGATAATGTACAAGGAGTTCAAGGAGTACCTTCTAAAACCTGGCTCGATAAGCTGGGGCGTGGTGTTCCCCCTCGTCTTCACCTTCGCCTTCATAGTCCGCTTTGGGGACATCGACCACCTCGCCCCGGGCCTCATCTCCATCTCGGTGCTCTTCGCGACGACTTCCTTCGTATCCTCGTCCATAATCTTCGAGAGGCGCCTGAGAACCTTTGAGAGACTCCTACTCGCCCCCCTCAGGGAGTACGAGATAATCATCGCAAAGGCCCTCGTCGGGACGATCTTCGGCTTTTTCGTCGGGGTAATAACCCTCCTCTCCCTGATCGAGTTCATGGTGTATCCGATCGAGAGCGTCCCCCTAACGCTGACCCTGATCACGTTTGGGAGCTTTGCCTTCTCGCTCTTCGGCATATGGCTCGGCCTCTACGTGAGGAACCCCATAAACGTGATGACGTGGCTCAACATCCTGAGGCTCCCGATGATGTTCACGAGCGGTGCCATTGAGTCCCTCACGCTCTTCCCCGCGTGGTTCCTCGCGGTCGGCCTCCTCACGCCCCTAACCTACCTCGTTGAGGGGCTCCGGGTCTCCATCCTGAACTACTACGAGCTCTTTCCCCTCAGCGACTCCCTCCTCGGCCTCACGGTCTTCAGCCTCCTGATGCTACTGCTCTCGATTAAAGCCCTGAAAAAGCTCTACTGAGGGAGTGGTATGATAGGCTCGAAGGTTATCCGGCTCGACGAAATTGACTCGACCAACGAATACGCGAAGGGGATAGCACCGAAGTTTCCGGAAGGCACCGTGGTAATAGCTAAAACCCAGCGGGCCGGGAGGGGGAGGAAGGGGATGTCGTGGCGGTTCGGGTGCTCTCTCGCAAGAGCAGCTACAACCAGCTCGAACTCACCACCGGGCGCTTTTCGCGCCTGCGCCCCGGAGATCTCATCGCCGGGGCTCTGGGCCATC
>NZ_JALXBJ010000046.1 GCF_026991495.1 Thermococcus sp.
TGATTATTCCGTTCAGGAGGATATTCCTCCCGAGACTGTCGTTGAGCAGATCAAACGCGCCGAGGAGTTCCTCAGCTTTACCGTTGGTTACCTTCGAGAAAAGGGCCTTTTGGAGGGTTGAAAATGGAGGAAAAGATAAAGCTCGAACACGGGGCCGGTGGAGAAATAATGGAGGAGCTTTTGAGGGACGTTGTCTTGAAGACCCTTACCCTCAAGAGCGCCGGAGGAATAGGGCTGGACGCACTAGACGACGGGGCAACGATACCCTTCGGGGACAAGCACATAGTCTTCACAATAGACGGCCACACAGTTAAACCGCTCTTCTTCCCCGGCGGAGATATAGGCCGCTTAGCGGTCAGCGGGACAGCAAATGACTTGGCCGTCATGGGGGCGGAGCCGCTCGCGTTAGCCAACTCGATGATAATAGGTGAAGGCCTCGATATGGAGATCCTTGAGAGAGTTCTCCGCTCGATGGATGAAACTGCCAGGGAAGTCCCCGTTCCGATAGTTACAGGGGATACGAAGGTGGTTGAAGACCCGATAGAGATGTTCGTAATTACAGCAGGAATCGGGGTTGCGGAAAAGCCGGTAAGCGATGCCGGAGCTAAGGTTGGGGACATCGTCCTCGTCAGCGGGACCATAGGAGACCACGGTATAGCGCTGATGAGCCACCGCGAGGGAATAGCCTTTGAGACCGAACTGAAGAGCGACGTCGCTCCAATATGGGACGTCGTTAAAGCAGTGGCAGATGCCATAGGCTGGGAGAACATTCACGCGATGAAAGACCCCACCAGGGCAGGGCTCAGCAATGCGCTCAACGAAATTGCCCGTAAGAGCAACGTTGGAATCCTCGTGAGGGAAGATGACATCCCGATAAGGCCGGAGGTCAGGGCCGCGAGCGAGATGCTCGGCATAAGCCCATACGACGTTGCCAACGAGGGCAAGGTGGTGATGGTTGTTGCCAAAGAATACGCAGAGGATGCACTGGAAGCGATGAGGAAAACCGAAAAGGGGAAAAACGCCGCGATAATCGGCGAGGTAATAGAGGAGTACAGAGGAAAGGTCATCCTTGAGACGGGAATCGGCGGGAAGCGCTTTATGGAGCCTCCCGAAGGCGACCCCGTGCCGAGGATATGCTGATTTTTCCCTTTTCTTTTGGCTAATCGGGAGAAGTAAAAGAAAAGCCATTCAGCGCATCTCGAAGCCTTCAAGTGCTTTCTTCACCTCCTCAACGCTCGCCTCGTCCTCAAGCGTTGAGAGGTCGCCGAGGCTCTTTCCGCTTGCGAGGGCTTTGAGAACACGGCGCATTATCTTCCCGCTCCTCGTCTTCGGCAGTTTGTTGACGAAGAAGACCTCGGCTGGAGCCGCTATCGGCCCGAGGGTTTCCCTGACGTAGTTTATCAGCTCACCCTTCAGCCTCTCGGTCGGGGCGTAGTCGGCCTTTAGTATTACGAAGGCAACCGGCACTTCACCCTTTATCTCGTCGGGCCTGCCTATTACTGCCGCCTCGGCAACGGCCGGGTGGAGGACTAAAGCGTGCTCTATCTCGGCAGTGCCAATCCTGTGGCCGGAGACGTTGAGAACCTCGTCTGCCCTGCCGAATATCCAGAAGTAGCCCTCGTCGTCCTTCATCGCGTAGTCGGCCGGGTAGTAAATCCAGACTCCTTTATCAGGTCTGCTGAAGCGTTGCCAGTAGGTCCTAATGTAGCGCTCGTCGTTCCCCCAGATTCCAAGGAGCATTCCGGGCCAGGGCTTCTTGATTACCAGAAAACCCCTCTCGTTCGGTTTAGCTGGCCTGCCCTCTGAGTTAAAGACATCGGCATCAACCCCCAGCCCTGGGAAAGTTGCGGAGCCGGGCTTGAGCGGCGGCAGCTGTATTCCCGCCGATGGGTAGATCATGTAGCCGCCCGTCTCTGTCTGCCACCATGTGTCGATGATGGGACAGCGCTTCCCTCCGATGACTTCGTAGTACCACTTCCAAGCGCCGGGGTTGATCGGCTCGCCGACGGAACCAAGGAGGCGGAGGCTTGAGAGGTCGTGCTTCTTCACCCACTCATCGCCGTAGCGCATGAGCATCCTTATCGCTGTAGGAGCCGTGTAGAATATCGTAACTCCGTGCTTCTCGATTATCTCCCAGGGCCTGTCGGGCTTTGGATAGTTGAGCGCTCCCTCGTACATCATAACCGTTAGGCCGAGCGTCAGAGGCCCGTAGACGAGGTAGCTGTGTCCGGTTATCCAGCCGACATCGGCGGTGTTCCAGAAGAGGTCGTCCTCCCTTATCCCCCAGGCCCACTGCATCGTCTTTGCAACGTAAACGAGGTAGCCGCCGGTGGAATGGACTATACCCTTCGGCGTTCCAGTTGTGCCGCTCGTGTAGAGGATGAAGAGCGGGTGGTTGCTCTCCACCGGGACGGGCTCAACGTACTTTTCAGCCCCCTCAAGGAGGTTGTGCCAGTAGTAGTCCCTCCCCTCGACCATGCTGACTTCATCGGAGCCCCTCTTGAGGACGACGACGCTCTCGACACTCGGCGTCCCGACTAACGCCTTGTCAACTATCTCCTTGAGGTTCAGAGCTTTGCCACGCCGGTAAAGATAATCGGCGGTGATTACCACCTTGGCTTTTGCGTCGTTTATCCTCGTGGCTAAGGCCTCCGCTGAAAATCCGGAGAAGACGACGCTGTGGATTGCCCCGATCCTCGCGCTGGCGAGCATGGCTACAACCACTTCTGGGACGAGGGGCATGTAGATTACAATCCTGTCGCCCTTTCCGACGCCGAGGTTCTTCAGCACGGAAGCGAAGCGGTTAACCTCGCGGTAGAGCCCGTAGTAGGTTAGGGTTCTCGTTTCTCCTTTTTCCCCCTCCCAGATTATGGCGGCCCTGTTCCTCTTTCCGGCCTTTATGTGTCGGTCGAGGGCGTTGTAGCTCGCGTTCAGCTCGCTCCCAACGAACCAGCGGAAGAATGGGGCATTTGAGTCGTCTAAAACCCTATCCCAGGTCTTGAACCAATCGAGGACCTTCGCCTGCTCCGCCCAGAACTCCTCAAGGTTCTCGATGGACTTCTCGTGCTCCTCCCGAAAGGCCTGCAGTGGAATGTAGCGCTCCTTCAAAAATCCTTCGCCCACCTGCATGGCAACCACCCAATTCCTCGGAGAAGACGTTGGATCCCCTTAAATTTTTTTCGGCGATTGTCAAGGTGACAACCGGCGGATGACGAAAGCAGATCAAGGAAATCCAATTAGTCGAAAGCCGAAATTCAGATAGCCGTTTGCCGAAATCAGGGGCAGAATGGTATGGAATCGCAGGGAAAAGTAAAACGGGAGGGAGGAATGTAGAAAGAATTTACCAAGAGTTTGTTAAAGGATCCAGAGGGCGCGTCAAAACGTCAAGTTTTCAAATGTATCCATCCTGTCATTATCTTCCAGGGTCTCGCCCTCTCCCCTCCTTCAGAACCCCGGCATGAACCCGGCTTAGAGGGCATGAGAACGTTCGGTTTGACAGGGAGCTAAACCCCTGGTCCACCTTTTCCGGGGGGCATCAAGACGGTGAACCTCACCCCGAGCTCCCTCGTCAGAACCCCACCGGGCATAAAAGGCCAGGTCACATAGAACTTTTTCCTGAGGACGGCCCTTCCGCCGGAGACGTAGTAGACGCTGACCTCCGTCGAGGGGACGAGCAGGAGGGGCCTGACCACGACCACGTACTTCATCAGGGTGGGCAGTTCGAGGGTCGTGTTTATCCCAGTATCGTAGACCCAGTAGAGGGTCATCGGGCCGGCGGAGGGAACGCCGAGGGACTTCAGACTTGAGGCCTTCACGTGGTACTCCTTCAGCAGGGGGGACGAGGAGATGCAGGAGGGGCTCATGCAGGTCTCCCCATCCGCGGGGGAGTGGATGTAGAAGTATATCGAGACCATTTTGTAGGAGGCGAGGGAGGTCAGGAGAACGCCTATGAGGAGGTACAGGAAAAGGCGCCTGAGCATGAACCTGCCCTTTCTTATGTAGTTGTAGCTCCTCCAGTACCAGGCTATGATGGCTAACGGGATGGAGAAGTAATAGACGACGAGGAGGGCTCCAAATGTAACGGGACTCGGTGCGTGCTCGATGTACATGTCTCTCCCATCAGGAGGTAGGAAGTACGGTATAAAAAGGTGACGGCATCTGACCTCCTCCCCGCCCTGAAGGGCGAGGGTTCCAACGAACTAACCCCTCGCTAAGGGCGGGGAGGTTTGAGGGGTCTCATTCAAACCCAACTCAAAGCGGGTCTTCGACCCCTCCGGCCCGGTCTTAGGCCAATTACCCCTCCTCTGAGCGTAAAACCCGCTCAGACTCGGGGTTATGGTTTTAGCAACCTTCTTCAAAATGTTAAAAGCACCAACCAAGTCAGCATTAAACACAAGCCCCGTCACGGGACACTTAAACAAACCACGAACAAACCTTGCCCCATAGTGAAGCTTCCCGCAAACGGGACAAGTTTTCGAAGTGAAAGCCTCATCAACGACCTCAACTTGAATACCATACTCTCCCGCAACTTCCTTCAAGCGTTGAATCATCGTGTTAAAACGCCAAACGTGAGAGAGGAGAAAATTCTGCCTCGCTCCCCTATTAGAATTCCTACTGATGCCCTTGGGATAACCAACGACAATTCTGCTAACGCCCAATTGATAAAGCCTTTCGAGGGTTTGTCTCACGGCAGTGTTAATGTAGTGCTTCGCCTGAAGCTTAGCTTTTTGGTGGAGGGCTTTGAGTTTTCTACTGTTCTTTGCTCCACTCTTGTTGAGTTTTGACTGGTAGTCAGCGATGACCTTCCTAAAGTAGAAGTCAATACTCTTTAACGGTCTTCCATTCACGAGGAAGCTTTCACCGTTCTCGACATAAACGGCCATTAAATTATTCACTCCCAAGTCAATTCCCGCTGAAAGGTTGCCCAAAGGCTGTCTTGGAACTTTAACCCACTCACCATTGATTAGCTTCTCCTCGACGGTGATGCTAACGTGAGCATACCATTTTCTCTTGATTGGGTCGTAGGTGAGTTCTAATCTCCCTTGCTTCCCCTTCAAGTGTATTCTGCCTTTAAACTGGACTTCCAAGCGTTTGAACTTGCCGAGGCCTTTTAGAATGAGCGTATTCCCGGCAATCTTGTACTGGTCGTTTCTGAGGATGATTAATGGTTTTCTCTTCTCATCGTCCTTCAAGTAGTTTGGGGGTTTGGGGTTGAACCATTCTGGTAGTTCTCTGTTCCTCTTGTTCCTTAAGAGTGAGAAGAAGCTCCTCCAAGCTTCGGCGTTCTTCCTACAAATTTGCTGAACGGTTGCGGAACCGATTTCCTTCTTGAATTCTTCGTAAACTATCTTTTCAGTCTTGTTAAAGTCCACGATTTGTTCTTTGAAGAATTGTTGTCGTCTTAGATAGTTTACTCGGTTCCAAGCTTTAGCTCCAGTATCGGCTAACTCGAAGAGGGTTTTCTCTTGTTCTTTGCTCAGCTGGAGTTTTATGGTTACTGTTTGTTTCATTTCAAAGTATGGTATTGTCTTTGGGTTTTAAAATGGTTTGCTTTCTCGCTTGATGGCTTTTGGGTGGTTTATTGCATCCCCGCCCCAAAGGGCAAGGCTTTCAAAAGAAAAA
>NZ_JALXBJ010000047.1 GCF_026991495.1 Thermococcus sp.
CTTCCTCCTCTGCCTCTTTCTCTTGGCAACCCTGAAGCCCGGCCTCTCAAGAGTAACGCAAACGTCCATCCCGAAGATGCCTATCTCGGGGTCGTACTCGACGCCCGGTATGTTGATGTGCTCCTGTATCCCGAAGCAGAAGTTGCCGTGCTCGTCGAAGTTTCCGGCTTTGAGCTTCCTGTCAACGGCCTCAAGAAGCCTGTCGAGCATATTGTAAGCCCTCTCGCCGCGAAGGGTGACCTTAACCGCTATCGGCTCTCCCCTCCGGATGCCGAAGTCCCTGTTGGTCTGCTTTGCGCGCCTCCTTATCGGCTTCTGGCCGACGAGTCTCTCAAGTAGGGTCTCGGCCTTGGTCAGTCGCTCACCGCTCTCGCCCACGCCTATGTTAATGGTGAGCTTTGCTATCCTCGGCTTCCTCATCGGGTGGGCCTCCCAGTCCGCCAAAATGGCCTCTCTGTTGAGCTCCATCTTCTCTCACCTCACGGAAGGGAAATCACCGGCTTGTCCTTTCCAATGACGAAGGCGTAGTCCTTCAGGGTGTCGAACTTCTCACCGCTCTCGTCCTCGATGGTGACCACGTCCGGCCAGCCCATGGGGAAGCCCCTGATATCAACGACCCTGCCCTTCCTCGCGACGTTCTTACCCCTGGTAACGAAGACGTAGGAGCCTATCTCAAAGGGTATTACCTCCACTACCTCCCTCTCGGGGACGCTCATGAGGATCGTGTAGGCGGTTCTGTATGAATCCTTCTCCGCGAAGCTGACGATGCGGTTGCTGCCGTCGTGGAGGTTGAGCTGAACCTTGGCCCCCTTTACCATCCTCTTGTTGTTGATGCGGAAGGGCTTGAGCTTTGCCTCCTCCGCGCTTATTGGGTGAAGGATCAGCTTCCCTATTCTGTTCGGGAGGACCCTGTAGTGTTCACCTGTCTCCGGGATCGAGACAACGTCCATTATGCCCACCGGGAATTTGTAGTCCTTCCTGACCTTTCCGTCCACGAGAACCTTGCCCTCGTTGAGGATCTTCCTCGCCTCACGGGCCGTCTTGGCGTATCCGAGGTAGTCCCTCACTATGTAGAGGAGCGGCACCGACGTCTCCATCGCGTGCGGCCCGGGCCTCGGCCTGACGGCCCATTTGTACTTCTTCTTGGGCAGGTACCAGGAGGATGGAGCTGCAAGCCTCTTGAGGTGCCTCTTAGCACCCTTTCTCGCCATCAGCCAGCCCTCCTTTCAATTATGTTCTTCCTCTCCTCGTCCTTGAGGTTCAGTTCGATGATCATAACGTTCGAGGGGTGGATCGGGTAGAAGACCTCCGTGCCGTCGGTCTTCGTCATAGTGACACCCTCGACGTGTATCCTGTAGTTCTTGAGGTCAACTTCAACGACCTTGCCCTCCTTCTTGAACTCGCCCCTCATTATCCTTACTTTGTCCCCTTCCCTCACCGGGAGGTTCCTGATTCCGTACTTCTCCCTCAGCTCCCTGCTGAGCGGGGCTGCCATCATCTTGTGCCTCAGGTGAAGGGGAGCGTTGTAGAGGAACTTCCTCTGCTTTTTAGGCTGTTTTGACTTCAACCTCATCATCCTCACCTCACAGCACTATACTCGCTATGCTACCGAGCCTGACCCAGCGCTCGGCGGCCTCCCTCGCTATGGCGCCCCTGATCTCGGTCCCCCTCGGGACGCCCTCCGGGGTGACTATAGCCGCCGCGTTGTCCTCGAACTTAACGCGCATACCGTCAAGTCTCCTGTACTCCTTTCTCTGCCTGACTATGACGGCCCTGACCACCTGATGCCTCATGTCGGGCCTGCCCTTCTTGACCGTTGCAATGACCATGTCCCCAACGCCCGCGCTCGCAAGCCTTCTCCTCGTCCCCTTGTAGCCCACTACGCCGATTATCTGTATGACCTTGGCACCGCTGTTGTCCGCGACCTTGAGGTACGCACCAACTGGGAGGGCCCTCGTGGGCCTGACCGGGCTTATTCCCCTCGTTGCACCCGCACCCTTCTTGGCCATGATCACACCCCCTTGGCCCTCTCGGCTCTCTGGGTAACCGCGACGACCACGAAGCTCTTGGTCTTACTGATCGGCCGGGTCTCGACTATGAGAACCCTGTCCCCGACCTTGGCGTTCACGCACTCGGGGTTGTGGGCATGGATCCTGCTCCTCCTGAGCTCATAACGCTCGTACTTCTTGAGGTACTTGTAGTGCTGTCTCTCAACTATGACCGTTTTCTTGCCCTTGTCGCTGACCACGACGCCCTCAAAGTACCTACCGTGGATCTTCAGGTGCCCGTGCCACGGGCAGTTTGGATCGTCACATTTCTCAGCAGGGGGCTGAACCTTCAACCCTATCTCACTCATCTTTGCCACCTCTTCTTCAGTCTCATCTCGGGTCTTCCCACCAACACACCGCCCTCGACCACTATACGATCGCCGGCGGCCGTCTCAAACTCGAGTTCCACCACATCCTTTGGAACCGTCCAGACCCTATCACCGGCTATGGTTAGAGTGTTACGAGTCTCATCAAGGACATAGCCCTCGATGCCAACCAGCTCTGGATGGGACGCCCTTATAACCTTTGCTTTCAGCCCTATGAGCTCGTGCCAGATTATGTTCCTCCTCGTTACTCGACCTCGATGAGCTCCTCTGAGAACCCAAGGTCTCCGAGCAATTTCTTGACCCTTTCCCTGTGGTCGCCCTGAAGCTCTATCCTTCCCTTCTTCACGGTTCCGCCGCATGCCAACTTCGCCTTCAGTTTTTTTGCGATGTCCTCGAGGTCGAACTCTTTCTCGTCTATGCCCTCTATTATGGTCTTGAGCTTTCCGTACCGGGCCCTCTCTATGTAAACACGTATCCTCTGCTGTTCCTTCAGCACTTCCTTAAAGAGCATCTCATCCAGAGGGTTTACGATCCTCGGCACCTTAACCTCACCCTTTCCCTTCCCTAAGCTTCTCCTTCCTTATGGTAAGCAGGCGCGCTATATCGCGCCTGAGATCCCGGATGACCATGGGGTTCTCGGTGGACGTCCCCATGGTGAGCATGCCCTTCTCCTTGGCGAGCTCAAGGCGCAGCTGCTTTATCTTCTCGTCTATCTCCTCAACGCTCATCTCCCTGATCTCACTCGGCTTCATTGGTGCTCACCTCTTCCTCGACGGGCTTCTCAATAACCTCTATCTCATCCGGGAGCTTGGCATCGGGTGGCATGATGGACACCCTTACACCTATGACACCGAGCTTGAGCCTGGCCTGGGCATAGCCCCTGCTGACGAGGGTCTCCGCGGGGTTCCCGACCTTGGCAAGGTAGCCCTGGTAGAAGCGGACGCTTTTGGCCCTTTCACCGGTCAGCTTCCCACTCAGGCGGATTTCGACACCCCTCGCCCCGTTCCTCATTATGGCCCTTATTGCCGAGTAGGCTGCCCTTCTGAAGTGTATGCCCCTCTCAAGGGCCTGGGCCAAGCGAACCGCCTGGACTTTTGCGTTGAGGTAGGGGTTCTTTATCTCCTCGACCTCAATCTGGGGGTTCTCAAGGCCGAACTGCCTTTCAAGGGTTCTCGTAAGCTCCCTTATCCTTCTACCCCCACGCCCTATGACGTATCCAGGACTGGCGGCAAAGATCACGACCTTGGCTCCGAGCGGGGTCTTCTTCACGTCGAGACCCCCGTAGCCGGCCCTCCTGAGCTCCTTCTCAAGGAACTCATCGATGAGCATCTCCTTGACGCCTTCCCTGATGAAGTACCTCTCGATAGCCAACGGACTCACCTCCTGATCTCCTCGACGATTATCTCTATGTGCGTGGTCTCCTCGTTGAACGGGGTGGCCCTGCCGAAGGCCCTTGGAATGTACCCGCGGAGCACGGGGCCCCTGTGGGCCGCCGCGTGGATTATCTTGAGGCTGTCAGTGTCGAGGCCCTTCTGCTCGGCGTTGTTCCTTGCGTTTAGGAGCACCTTTCTCACGGCCTTTGCAACCTTGACCGGGTACCTGCCCGGACCAAAGCCCCTGCCCGGCTTGTGCCCCTGGCTGTCGTTGTGCCTCCTCATCGGAACCGGCCTCCTCTTGGCTATGACGTCGTCAAGGTATTTGAGGGCGTCGTTCAGCATCATACCCCTTATCTCCCTGAGGAGCTCAACGCTGTGCTTTGGGGATATCCTGAGATCCCTCCCGCTGGCCCTCGCCATTCTGTCCGGATCAAAATTTTGTATTGGAAACGAGTAGGAAAACCTGCCCCTGGTCATCCCCACCACCTCACTTCACGGCGACGAACATCGATGACCTCGTTGCACCGACACCCGGAGAGCCGTGCTGGACTATCTTCCTCGTCATGGCGAACTCACCGAGGTAGTGGCCGATCATCTCCTCCCTCACCTCAATGGGAACGAACTCCTTGCCGTTGTGAACGTGTATCGTAATGCCCACCATCTCGGGGAGGATAACCATGTCCCTGCTGTGGGTCTTTATGGGCTTCTTGTACTTGCCCTTCTTGGCAAGCCTTATCTTTCTGAGCAGTTTCTTCTGCTCTGGGGATAGACCGCGTTTAAGGCTCCTCCTCTGCCTGCTCGGCAGGAGCTTGGCGAAGTCCTCGAGTGACATGCTGAGCAGCTCATCGAGGGTGTACCCCCTGTACCTAAACTTCTTCTTTCTCGCCATCTTTCATCACTTCCTCCTACCAGTTCTTCTCGCGGCTATGTGGCCGACCTTCCTTCCAGGCGGTGCCCTGCGGGATATGGTTGAGGGCCTGCCTATGTGGTGCTCCTTGCCCCCGTACGGGTGGTTGACGGCGTTCATCTTGACGCCCCTCGGCTTCGGCCAGAACCTGTTTCTGGCTTTGGCTATGTAGTAAGCCTTTCCAGCCTTGACTATCGGCTTCTCAAGCCTTCCTCCACCAGCGACTACACCTATCGTAGCCCTGCAGCCGGGTTTGAACTGCTTGAGCTCGCCACTCGGGAGCTGGACTATAACCTTGTCCCTCTCCCTGCTGACCACGAGGGCGTACGTCCCCCCGGCGCGGACGTACTTACCGCCATCGCCGGGAACCCCTTCTATATCGTAGACGTAGGTTCCCTCCGGTATCTTTGCAAGCGGGAGCGTGTTGCCTATGGCTATCGGAGCTTCCGGACCTATATAAAGCTCCTGGCCCACGAGGATCCCTTCAGGCGCTATTATGAGCTTCTCTGTGCCGTCTTCGAACTTAACCCTGGCCACGGGGGCGGTTCTTCCAGGATCGTGCAGTATCTCAACGACCTTTCCCGCCACAGTCTTCTCCTTTGTAACATTAAGCGGAACATACCTCACGGCCCCCCTGTACCTGTGGGAGGGGGACCTGAAAGTGGGGCTTCCTTTGCCCCTCCTCTGCTGGATCAGACTCTTCCCCATCTCGCCTCACCCCGTCAGAACAATCCTATCCTGGCGGCAACCTCACTTGCGCTGTACTCGGGCTTGAGCTTAACGTAGGCCTTCTTTTCGCCTTTCATCGTGAAGAGGACGTTGACCTTCTCAACCTCAACCTCGAACATCTCTTCCACGGCCTTCTTGATATCGGTCTTCGTGGCCCGCTTGTCCACTATGAAGGTCAGCCTGTTCTCGCGCTCAATCAGTGAGACTGCCTTTTCAGTAACCACCGGCCTAACGATAACCTTGTACGGATCCATCTCGATCACCTTTGAAGCTCCTTCAGCTTCTCCAAGGCGCCCTTCGTCCAGAGGGTAAGCCTCCCCGGGTGGGTTCCGGGGGCCAAGAGCTCAACGCTGAGGTTGTCAACCGTTACTACATCGACGCCCGGGTGGTTCCTCGCACCCTGGACGATGCCCTCGTTCTTGGCGACGACAATGAGTGGGCCCTTCGCCCTCTTGTAGCGCCTTCCACGCATCTTGCCCTTTCCGGCGCGGATCTTGGTGCTCCTCTTAGCCCTTTCGATGTCGTCCCAGAGGCCGAGCTTCCTGAATATCTCCCTGGTCTGGGCGGTCTTGAAGACCTTCTCAAGGTCATCGGTAACAACGAGCGGGAAGGACGGGACGTTGTCCACGACATGCCCCCTACTCCTAACGAGGTCGGGGTTGGCGGTCGCAGCTATGGCGCTCATGAGGGCCAACTTCCGCTCCTTCTTGTTGATGCCCTCTCTGATCTTCTTCTCAACCTTTGGGGGATGGGTTCTCCTTCCTCCCCTCGCGAAGGGAACGAATGCGGCGAACCTCGGGGAGGTCTTTATCCTCTCAACCCTGGCCATTCCGTGCCCCTTGCCTATGTTCTCCGTGACGCGTCTCTTGCCTGCGAAGGGGCTCCTGCCCTGGGGTTGCACCCGATGAGTCCACGACGCTATAACGGCCCTCCTTATCAGGTCGGGCCTGAATGGAGTACTGAAGACCTCCGGGAGCTCAACTTCATCCACCGGCTCGCCTTCAAGGTTGAAGACTTTAACCTTCATCAATCTCACCTCACTGCTTGGACTCCCTACTGACGTAGGTTATCTGGGGCCTCTCGACGGGCGGCCTCTTTTTGGGAGGCCTTATAGCCGGCCTAACCCTCACTATCCTCTTAAAGGAGCCCGGGACAGTTCCCTCTATCATGAGGAAGTCGCTCCTTATAATACCGTAGTGTGGGAACCCTCCCTTCGGTGTTATCCCGATTTCCTCTGCTTTCTCCTCCTTTCCCTCTTTCTTGCCGAGCTTGAGCTTTCCGTTCTCCCCTATGGCTATGAGCCTCTTGTTGAACTCAGTCCTGTGGTGGAAGCCCATCTGACCGGCCAAGGGAACAGTCCACATAACCCTCGCCGGATGCCACGGTCCGAGGTTGCCTATGTGCCTCCCCTTTCCAGCCCTCTGAGCCTTGTGGAACTGAACCTTAACGCCCCACCTCTTGACCGGGCCCTGGGTTCCCTTGCCCTTGGTGACGGCTATGACGTCGAGGAGCTCTCCCTCACGGAGAACCTCGCCCGCCCTTATCTCCTTTCCGATCCTCTTCTTGGCGTACTCGAACTTTGCTTTAACGTCGTCGCCACCGATGGCGTACTCCATTACCTCAGGCTTCTTCTTGAGCTTGATGAGCCACGGCTGGGTGTGGACGAGGAGCCTTATGTCCACTATCTCGCCGTCGTTGACGAGATCCTCAAGCTGACCGAGCTTGGCTTTGAAGGCCTCCTCATTGTAGTCCTTGGGCAGGGTCTTCACGCGCCTCCTGACGTTGGGGTGGAGATCGTGGAACCAGACCTCGGTCGCTGTTTCAAGCCCGAGATAGCCCTGCCTGTAGGCCCTGATGCCGTAAACGAAGAGCGGTGGAACCTCAACTATTGTCACGGGCGTGAAGATTTCCTTGCCCTTGGTCAGTCCGGGGCTGTCGTCTATCATGAGGACGTGGGTCATGCCGGCTTTATAGCCTGCAAAGCCCAGCATCCTGACCTCGCTGTCCTCTGGCCATGCTCTAATACGGGGAACTACGCTCTTAGCCCTCTTTCTGGGGCTGAAGGCGAGTGAACCTCTCCTTGGTCTGTGAACCTTTCCCATCTCAATCCCTCCTCATGAGATTGAACACCGCAAGGGTTGCGAGCAACGCCTCCTCGGTACGGACGGTGGCCGTCCGCTGATTTGGAACCGTGTTGAGGATCGCATCGAAATCGAACTCCCCCCCAAGGAGTTCACCCACGCCCTTCTTTGGGGAGCCGAACACGAAGCCAACCTCCCCCCTTAAGGGCGGGATTTTAGCGTGCCTTACATCGCGGCCCATCCTCGATGTCGCGATTGTCACATTCAGGCCGGCCTTTTTAAGTGTTTTCGCCAGCGGTTTCCTGCTGAGGTGAACCCTGTAACCCCAGTACCCTGCGGGTTTCGCTGGTATTACCCTGAGGGGCCTCACCGAGACGACCTTGAAGGTTGCGCGTCCCTCTGCGTTCCCCTCAACCAGAGCGAGCTCGTCGAGCCCTATGTCCGCGTAGAGTCTCTTACCCCTTCTGAAGGCGAAGCCCTCCCGGATTTCTCCAACTCTGGGCTTTCCTTTGAGCTTGTGGTGCGGCGTCCTCAGCGGGGGGACGACACCGACGTATTTGAGCTCGGGCAGGAGGGGGAAGAGCCTCTTCCGCAGGTACTGGGGCGTTTCCATGTACTCAAGGACGAGCTTGATGAACCTGCCGTCCTTTCCGCCGGCTCTGTAAATCCAGATGTGCTCGACGCCGAAGATCGCGCAGGCCCTGGCAACCTGCCCAACCTTATACGTCCGTATCTTGGGGTCATCGGTCTCCTCAAGGAGTGAATCGGGGATGAAGATGTGCCAGGCCATTTTCCTTCATCCTGTCCCCACTGTCTCCCCTAAGCTGAAGGGAGCTTATGGGGACTATTTAAAAGGCTTTCGAACCCTGCAACCTTTTTTTAGGTTAGGAAGTGTGCAATTTTTTTGCAATCGGCCATTTACTTCCCAAAGCGCTGGTGAAACGCTTTTGAGCGTGAGATTCAAAAGTTTGCGCGTTGCATGTACTTTAATTTGAAGCCCTAAAGCCCTTAAGGATGGTGGAAATAACACCTCTTTCTCCAGGACACTATTCCTTCAGACCCAATGGTTTTGCTTCCTGGTCATTGCAATCAGGTTGCACTGAAGTGACCACTGCAAAACTTTTATACCTCGATGACCAATAAGCATCGGTGGTTCTCATGGGGAAGCTTGACTGGATTAGGGAGGAGCTCCAGGAGCTCAAGGAGAAGGGCCTTTACGTGACCATAAGGAAGCTTGAAAGCGCCCAGGGCCCGTGGGTTGTGGTCGACGGCAAGAAAGTTCTCAACATGTGCTCGAACAACTACCTCGGCCTCGCCGCGGCCCCCGAAATCAGGTACGCGGCGATAAGGGCCATCCTCGACTACGGTGTTGGAGCTGGAGCGGTTAGAACCATAGCCGGAACCATGGAGCTACACGTCGAGCTCGAAGAAAAACTTGCCAAGTTCAAGAAGAGGGAAGCCGCTATACTCTTCCAGAGCGGCTACAACGCCAACCTCGGTGCCCTGAGCGCCCTCCTGACCAAAAAGGACGACGGCGTGTTCATCAGCGAGGAGCTCAACCACGCGAGCATCATAGACGGAATGCGCCTCAGCGGCGCTCCCAAGGTAATCTACAAGCACCTCGATATGGAAGACCTCGAAAAGCGCCTCAAGGAGAACAAGGACAGGAAGAAGAAAATCATCGTCAGCGACGGCGTCTTCTCGATGGACGGCGATCTCGCGCCGGTTCCCGAGATGGCCGAGTTGGCGGAGCAGTACGACGCCATGCTCTACATAGACGACGCCCACGGTGAGGGTGTCCTCGGTGACAGCGGAAGGGGTATCGTGGATCACTTCAAGCTACATGAGAAGGTCGACTTCGAGATGGGAACGCTGAGCAAAGCCTTCGGTGTCATAGGCGGCTACGTCGCCGGTCCGGAGGAGGCCATAGACTACCTGAGACAGCGCGGAAGGCCCTTCCTCTTCTCAAGCGCCCCGAATCCGCCCGACGTCGCTGCCGCGATAGCAGCCGTAGAGATCCTCCAGAGGAGCGACGAGCTGGTTAAGAAGCTCTGGGACAACACCCACTTCCTCCAGAACGGATTAAAAGAGCTCGGCTACGACATAGGCCACACCAAGCACCCGATCACCCCGGTCATGCTCTACGACGAGAAGCTCGCCCAGGAGTTCAGCAGGCGCTTATACGACGAGTACAACATCTTCGCGCAGGCTATAGTGTATCCAACAGTCCCGCTCGGAACCGCGAGGATAAGGCTCGAACCTTCGGCAGGCCACAGCAAGGAGGATCTCCAGTACGTCCTCGATGCCTTCGAGGATCTCGGGAAGAAGACGGGCTTTTTGAAGTGAGGCTTTGTCGTTCTTTTCTCCTATTCTTCCAGCCTACCCCACAAACCGGCTATGACCCGAGACTCACCGGTTGCATCATCATTCAACCCCTTTACTCGGGCTTCTTTTGACTTGCTCTAAGAGGAAAACGCAACTCGGAACGAATTTACACTCGAAAAAAAAGGAAGAATTTTTATTTAAAATAAAAGGGAAGACTTATAAGGGAAAGTTGCACAGTAGACATTACAGACAACTTTATGAGGGTGAAACCCGTGAAGTGGAAGCCCTTATTTGCGATCCTGTTGGGACTGCTGATAATTGGTGTTCTAAGCTATACTCAAGCAACCCCCATAGGCGGTGCAAAAGTAATTCTCCTCGATGAGAATGGGAAAGCCTTGACAGATTACGGTAAGGTGTATTACACAGTCTGGACTTTCGAGAAGAACGGCAGCATAAAAACACTCCAGAGAGGTATGCTTGAAAAAAACTTCATATTCTCGGGCAACACGATAAAAATTCCATCCACACCCCTGAACCAGGCAAAAAACACTGCAGCGAGAATAGGCTCAAAAACCGCCTTCATTGGGATTGACGTGTGGATCGTGAAAAACGGAAAAGTCTACACTCTACCCCCAGAAAGCTTTGAAACCAAACTAACCAAAACCCTGCTCCCGGAAAACATCAAAATAAAAATAAACATGACAGAGGCTGTAATCAAAGACTTGAAAGAACTCAAAACAGCTCCCCCCAAATCCTCACTTCAACCCACGGCTCACGATATTTACTACACGTGGAAAACCGAGTCCCAAAAATCGTACACCAACGTGAAAATACCAATCCTGATCATCAAAAACAACGTCTCGAGTGATATCCACGGATCGGCTTACTTAGGAGTAATAGTCCAGAAGTACTGGGGACCGGACGTTACAGTAGCGTTTGGAGACGAGATATCGAAGAAAGTCAAGTTCGACCCAAGCTCCATAGAAGTCAAAATCCTTGGAAGATCAACAACTGATTATTACGCAGGAGGATATTATGTCACGGTTCCAGACCGCTCTTGGGGTTACGTGTGGATCAGAGGGACTGTCCACTACATCTACCAAAAGGAGTACCTATGCACGGCATGGTGCCATCCAACGGGAAACGAAAGATACTTTGCAAAAATAGACGGCTTCACCGTAGACAGAGTCGGCGAGAGAGTTAAGCACATAGAGAGTGGTTCAACCCTTGGAAGACCCCCTTACAACTTTCCAAGCAGTTGGATGGAAAAATCAGAGGGGATAACCGTTGGGATAAACGAGTCAGTATCACTCTGCGAGTTCTACGATAGAATCTACGCAGGAAGTGACGGCTACAGTTTCGGCGTGGGGGTACCCGTTGGGGCAATCTTAGATGCTCTGGCAGATGGAAGTCTCCCATCGTGGTTTAACGTTATAACCGTCGGCTTCAGCACTGGTGATCACTCGAGCTATGTCATGCTTGGCGGGGTAGATAACAAGGGGCCGCCCACTCCCGTAACCTTCCATGCGATGGAGAGTAACTACAAGCTTAGAATTCCAGTACACCACTGGTACGGCACGAGCTATGAAGACGTGAACGTCCCAATTGGCCTATACGTTGAAGCCGGCTACAGTGAATATCCATCGCCCGGAGATCCGTCCCCAGTGCCCTGCTTCAAAGGGCGATGCCCCAACTATGAAAATCCAGAGAATGGAAAGAGTTAATAGGAGTAAATTTTTATTCTTCCCAAACTATTGGAGTGTGAGAAATGGGACATAAAACACCACCAAAGAAACTTATCTTCGTTGATAATCTCATAAGAGGATTTCTAAGTTTCGGCCTCTTGGGTTCATTCTTCGGAATCATCATCTACGCGGTCTCCAAATCCCTTTGGACCACCGCAGAGTTCAGCCTCGCTCTCTGGATTATAACATCCCCTCTGGTATACTTCAGGATTTACAACCCTGCACTGAAGTGGTTAGTGGATGAGCGGGGAAAGCCATACTCGCGGGCAAAAAGGGAGGCCGAACGGGTCGCTAAGACGTTTGCCCTTGAGTGGGCGGTCCTACTCTCCCTGGCGAGCATTACTGGGGCGGCTTTATTCTCAATGATTTACCCAAACGTTTTACTCGGGGTTCTGCTTGTGGTTGCAAGTTCAGCAGTGTGGGGTTACATACACGCAAAGATTCTCGCACCCGCTTACACCCCAATAGCAAGCTCCAAGAAAATTCTCTGGATCTCAAGGAAGATATGGGGAAAGTCAGCGGAGCAGAGCCTTACCAGTCCAAAAACAGACCCTTGAAGTGAGACTTGACCTTTTTCTCCTCCAAGCCTCGCCCTTCACGGCGGACAGGAGGTTAGATAAGCCACGCCGAAAGGATGGCTGAGGGGCCTGCCCATATCAATGCGAAAATTAGTACTCCCACCAGTAACCTCATCTTATTCCCCCATTGGGGAAATTCTCCCTTCTATTTGAAAGATTTTACAGCGGAGATCAAATTGAAACAAACTGAGAATTGCGTAGCTCTCAAAACTTCATCCACTCGATCCTGTAATAGACCACATCCCCGTCATCGTCAACGACCGCCATTATCATCTCCTTCCTTACACCGTGGGCAACGCGGACGCGTGCTGTCACATCGTGAGGGGTCAGCGTTTTGTGCTCTGGAACAACCCACACGAGCCACTGAGCGTGCTCCTCCATTCCCCTCCTGTAAACACGGAAGTGGGAGCCGAACTTTAAACCGGACTTCACAGTGTAGCCCCTGTCGCGCAGATCCTTGTAGACGAGGTACTTGGCATCGAAGAGCTCGTCCCCTTTCCTGCCCAGTTTCATTATCTCCTCCAAGGAGAGCTTCTTCTTGCCATCCCTGACTTCTATCTTCCCCCTCTCTGTTAAATAGGCCGCCTCAAGGAGGGACAGGAAGACCTTCCCGTTTACGAGCTTTCCGTAGTGGCGGTTGTTGTACAGGCCATCGACTGCGTTCTTGTCTGTTGAAAACGCCCTGTTCCCGCTGAGGTGGAAGATTATCATCAGTTACCCCTCCACTCCTCCGCCGGGAGGATCATGTAGTAGGCGTCCTCGCCGTCCGAATAATAGCCCATTATCCTCTTGACCTTCCTGAATCCAAAGCGCTCGTAGAGCTTTATGGCCCGGGTGTTGCTGGTCCTCACCTCAAGCCCCACGTACCTCGCCCCCCTCTTTATAAGCCTCTCTATGGCCTCCGTGAGGAGGGCGGAGCCTATGCCCTTTCCCCGGTAATTGGGATCAACGGCTATGCTCATTATGTGCCCTTCAAGGTCAGGTCTCATATAGGCCATGATGTAGCCGATGATCCTCCCGGCGTACTCGGCCACGAGAAACGTATCCGGGTTGTTCTCAAGGAACAGGAGAAAAATCCCCCTCGGATAGGCCTCCCTAAAAGACTCCCTCTCGATCCGCATGACATCCGAGATGTCGAAGATCTTGGCCGGCCGTATCACCACCATCTGGAGCGGAATCTTCCCCGCAACCTCCCTCGAGGACGTGCTCATGTTAGTATTTAGCCCCCCTGAGATTTTTAAGGTTGAGGGCTGGCTGAAAGCTTTAAAAGGTTGGACAAAAACTCCAGCCCATGAGGGGCCGCACCGTCTTCACCCTCCTGCTCCTGCTCTCGGCCATATCTCTCTTTGCCGGGGTGTACATAGGCTCGGTCAGCCTGTCCCCGAGTGACGTGACCTCCTCCATCGTTTACGGCATTGAAAGATCCCTCCCCGGATTTTCCGTCCCCCACGCAAAGCCCCGTTTCTTCATAATAGTCTGGGAACTGCGCCTCCCCCGGGTTCTCATGGCCTACCTCGTCGGCCTATCCCTGGCCTCGGCGGGCGTTGCTTCCCAGGCCCTCTTTAAGAATCCAATGGCAGACCCCTATCTCCTCGGCATAAGCGGTGGAGCCGGTGTAGGGGCGGCCGTAGGCTTTGAGTACTTCCCCTCCCATGTCTCCCTCCTCGCCTTTGCCTTCTCCCTCCTCGCGGTTTACACCGTCTACTCCATCTCGAAGGTTAACGGCAGGATCCCCGTGGACACCCTGCTCCTCTCGGGGGTTGCCTTCGGCTTCATGGCAGGGGCGGTTACCTCCTACTTCGTTTCCATCGGGAAGAACTCTCACCTCACGTACATGTGGCTGATGGGAAGCTTCAGTGCCTCTGGATGGGGGGATGTAGCAGAGCTCTCCCTCGTGCTCGCCCTCGGTTTGCCCTTCTTCCTCTGGAAATGGAGGGAGCTTAACCTGCTCCTGTTCGGGGAGGAGAGCGTTACCCTTGGTTTGAACGTCCAGAGGTTCAGGAAGGAAGTTATATTCTTTGTAACCCTTCTGACCTCGGTTCCAGTCGCGAGCGCTGGCATAATCGGCTTCGTGGGACTGATATCACCCCACATAGCGAGGCTCTTGGTGGGACCGAACCACCGCAGGCTAACTCCCGCGGCGGCCCTGGTCGGGGGAAGCCTCATGGTTGCGGCAGACTTGGTGGCGAGGACTGTGGCGCGTCCCACTGAGATACCCGTTGGCATAGTCACCGCCATGCTGGGCGGCCCCTTCTTCCTGTACCTCCTGAGAAAACACAAGAGGGGTGAGCTGAGGAGATGAAGCTCTCCGTTAATGTATCCTTCTCCTACGGGAGCAGAAGGGTTCTGCGGGATGTTGCGTTCTCCGCTGAGAGGGGGGAACTTATAGCCGTCATAGGGCCCAACGGCGCTGGGAAGAGCACCCTCCTGAAGTGTATCTCGGGTATACTGAAGCCGGAGGGGAGAGTTGAGCTTGACTCCCTTGACGTCCTCTCCCTGTCGCCACGGGAAAGGGCGCGGCTCATAGCTTACGTTCCCCAGAGCTCGTATCCGGAGTTCAACTTCACTGTCCGTGAGTTCGTTGAGATGGGGACGTACTTCACAGGCGGCAGCGTTGATGAGGCACTCGCTAAGGTGGGCATGCTTGAGAGGGGCGGTGAGTCAATCATGAAGCTCTCCGGCGGTGAGTACCAGCTCGTTATGATAGCCCGGGCACTTGCCCAGAACCCAAGGGTTATGCTCCTCGACGAGCCGACGAGCCACCTTGATATTAACCACGCCCTCTCGGTCATGGAGCTGCTTTCCTCCCTGAAAGAGGAGAAGATCCTGATCACGGTGCTCCACGACCTTGATCTGGCGATAAGGTACGCCGACAGGGTCATAATCCTCAGCTCTGGAAGGAAAGTCTGGGAGGGAAGCGTGGGTGAGCTCACTCCCAAGATCCTCGAAGGGGTTTACGGGAGCAGGTTTGAGTTCGTGGAGGGAAAGCTTGGAAGGGGGCTCATAGCGGCCCTCGATTCCAAACCTTTAAATCCCCTTTGATTGTGTTATCCTTAGGTGAGGTGAAATGGAGAAGAAGACCGGGACCACCACGGTGGGCATAAAGGTTAAAGACGCGGTAATACTCGCCGCGGACACCCAAGCGTCCTTAGGAAACATGGTCGAGAGCATCAACATAAGGAAAATCCTCCCCATAACGGATAGAATAGCGATAACGACCGCCGGCAGCGTGGGCGATGTTCAAGCCCTCGCGAGAATGTTGGAGGCGCAGGCGAGGTACTACCAGTTCACCTGGGGCCGGCCGATGACCACAAGGGCCATGGCCCATCTCCTCAGCAACATCCTCAACGAGAACAAGTGGTTTCCATACATGGTTCAGATACTCATAGGGGGTTATGTGGACGAGCCCGAACTGGCAAGCCTCGATGCACTCGGTGGTCTCGTATTCGAGAAGTACACTGCTACCGGTTCTGGAAGCCCATTTGCCATAGCGGTCATCGAAGACGGTTACAGGGAGGGAATGGAAATTGAAGAGGCCAAGGATCTCGTCATCCGCGCCGTAAAGACCGCCGGTAAGAGGGACGTCTACACGGGGAGCAAGAAGGTTCAGGTTCTCCTCATAACGCGGGAGGGCATGAAGGAGGAGTTCATTGAGTTCAAAGACTGACCGATCTTTTTTGGATGGGAGTGCTATGAACCGATATTTCTCCCCCCCAGTGACTCCGCCCTTTTTCATTCTCCTGCTCCTCCTCTTTCTCATCTTCTTCACGATCTTCTCCAGCCTTGTAACAGTTGCTTTCCAACGACTTGGCATACCCCCGTCTGTTGCCTACCTGCTCTTCCTCTTCTCAATCTTAGGGAGCTTCATCAACATACCCGTGGCCGAGAAGAGGTCTTACGCCCCGGTGCTGACCGTCAGGGAGGTTAGGTTCTTTGGGGTCTCGTATCCGGTTCCGTACGTCCAACTGGCCGAGCAGAAGGTTATCATAGCTGTGAACGCCGGTGGGGCCCTCGTTCCCCTCAGTGTTGTGGTGTACGAGTTCGTCCACCTTTTGGAACTCAACGCCTACTTAACCGTCATCAAGGTGACTTTGGGCATAGCCCTTTCGGCAGTAATCAGCCACGCCTTCTCAAGGCCGGTTAGGGGGCTTGGCATAGCGGTTCCAACGTTGATCCCACCCCTCATGGCGGCACTGAGCGCACTCCTCCTCGGTGGGCCTTACAAACCCGCTATAGCCTATGCCAGCGGCACCCTCGGTGTCCTGATAGGGGCTGATCTCATGAACCTCCAACACATGAAGGAGCTCGGGGCCCCGATGGTGAGCATAGGCGGAGCCGGGACGTTTGATGGCATATTCTTAGCGGGGGTTATAGCGGTGCTCCTTGTTTGACTCCCCTCTGTAATAGTCGGGTTTTTAAAGGGGGAAGATTTACAGGTGTGTGGTAAAGGAGGGATGGCAATGATAGTCGTTGGCTCCGGGGCCCGTCATCTCACCAAGGAGATAGAGCGCATTGGCGGGGAGCTTGCCCGCGTTGAGATAAAGAAGTTCCCGGACGGGGAGAAGTACGTGAGGGTTCTATCGTCGGGTGATGAGGTTACAGTTGTGCAGTCCACTTACAAACCCCAGGACGAGAACATAGTTGAGGCGTTGATACTCGGGGATGCCCTGAGGGAGAGGGGCTTTAAGAAACTTCGGCTCCTCGTTCCGTACTTAGCATACTCCCGGCAGGACAGGGTTACCCACGAGGGGGAGCCAGTGAGCGTCAGGGCGGTTTTGAAGGCATTGGGCATCTACTACGATGAGCTTTACGTTGTTGACGTACACAACCCGGAGACCCTGAGGTTCTTCCCGGGCAAGGCCGTTAACGTCTTCCCTGCCAGGGCCATAGCCGAGTACTTCGCAGAGAAGCTCGGGGAGGGCATAGTCCTTGCACCTGACAGGGGGGCGAGGGCGCGAGCCGAGGCGGTGGCCAAGAGGCTCGGGCTTGAACACAGCCACTTTGAGAAGCACAGGATCTCCCCAACTGAGGTCGAGATAAGGCCCGTCGATATAGACGTTGAAGGGAAGAACGTTCTGATAGTGGACGATATAATCAGCACGGGGGGAACGATTATGAAGGTGGCATCGATACTGAAGCGAATGGGAGCTGGGAGGATATTCGTGGGCGTCACCCATGGGGTCTTTGCGGAGGGAGCCGTAGAGCGCGTCAGTAGAGCCGTCGATGAGCTCGCCGTTACGAACACGATCCCAACTCCCGTGTCGAGGATAAACATCGTGCCCGACCTCTTGGGGTTAAGGGGATGATTTTGCAGAAATTTTTCATTACTGGGATCTGCCCCTATTGGGTGGAGCGCTCGAAAAGGGCGCCAAGCCCGGGCGCCACGACGGCGGCGTCGGGGGGAACGGGTGCAAAGCACCCACGCATGAACCCCGCCCTCCAGCCCGGGTCACATCAACTTGCGCTCCCGAGGAAACGCCGAAAGGCGGACCCCTCGGGGGTAAGGCAGGCTTGACATCCCGACCAAACCCCGGACGGGAATTTTTGGTACTTCCCCCTTGAGGGAAGTCCCACCGGCCGTACTCCTTGCTCAATTCCGGTTGATCCTGCCGGAGGCCACTGCTATGGGGGTCCGACTAAGCCATGCGAGTCACGGGGTCCCTTCGGGGACACCGGCGGACGGCTCAGTAACACGTCGGTAACCTACCCTCGGGAGGGGGATAACCCCGGGAAACTGGGGCTAATCCCCCATAGGCCTGGGGTACTGGAAGGTCCCCAGGCCGAAAGGGTCTCTGACCGCCCGAGGATGGGCCGGCGGCCGATTAGGTAGTTGGTGGGGTAACGGCCCACCAAGCCGAAGATCGGTACGGGCCATGAGAGTGGGAGCCCGGAGATGGACACTG
>NZ_JALXBJ010000048.1 GCF_026991495.1 Thermococcus sp.
GATGGAAGTCGTTGATGAGGCTCTAAAGAGGTTCGACTTCATAGATGGGGAGAGGATAGGCGTCACAGGCGGTTCCTACGGGGGCTTCATGACGAACTGGATAGTCGGACACACCAAGCGCTTTAGGGCGGCGGTTACTCAGCGCTCAATCTCTAACTGGGTGAGCTTCTTTGGAACGACCGATATAGGCTACTTCTTCGCCCCGGATCAGATTGGCTCCGATCTATGGAGCAACACCGAGGCCTTTTGGGATAAAAGCCCGCTGAAGTACGCTCCCAACGTTGAAACGCCTCTCCTCATAATCCACTCGACCGAGGATTACCGGTGCTGGCTTCCGGAGGCGTTGCAGTTCTACACCGCTTTGAAGTACCTCGGCAAGACTGTCGAGCTGGCCATCTTCCCTGGCGAGAACCACGATTTATCCCGCTCCGGCAAGCCGAAGCACAGGGTTAAGAGATTAGAGCTGATTGCCGGTTGGATGGAGAGGTGGCTGAAGTAAGCCCAAAATCTTTTATTTTTCGCCCCTGAAAGTTTCCGGGTATGAACGCCATAGAGGTCGAGAATCTGACAAAGTACTATAGAAACCTAAGGGCCCTTGACTCAGTCTCCTTTTCCGTTCCAGAAGGGGCTATCTTGGGGGTAATTGGACCGAACGGTGCCGGGAAAACTACCCTCATCAGGATTTTGAGCTGTCTGCTGGCCTATGACGGTGGAAGGGTCAGGCTCTTCGGAAGGGAGATAAAAAGGTGCGAGAAAGGGATAAAGAAGAGGATAGCCCTCCTTCCGCAGGAAGCTAGGGCCCACTTCTACACGCTGACGCCCTTCGAGTACGTTTACCACTACCTCAGGATGCGCGACCTGCCGAAGGATGAGGCCAAGAGCAGGGCAGAGAAGGCCATGAAGGAGTTTGGAATTGATTATCCGGACAGGATAGTCTCGACACTCTCTGGAGGAATGGTGAGGAAGACTCTCCTCGCGATGGTTCTTTCGGCCAATGCAGAACTTTACTTCCTCGACGAACCTACGGTTGGTCTTGACGTCGAGAGCAGGCTTAAGCTTTGGGGAATACTCCGGGAGAGGGGGAAGAGTTCAACCATAGTCCTGACGAGCCACTACCTCAACGAGATATCAAGCGTGTCGGACTTGGTCTTGCTAATCAAAGGTGGGAAGCTCCTCGCCTTCGGGAGGCCCGAGGAAATAGCAAAACAATACCTTTCTTCATTCACTTCAAAGCTCGTAGTTTTCGGCGACTTTAAGGGCGATTTTGTTGCAAGAAGGGCCGGGAAGAACACCTTCGTTTACCTCCGCTCAAAGGCCGAGGAGCGAGAGGCCATAGCCTTACTCGAGGAGCTTGGAGTCCCGTTTAAGAGGGAAGGACTCACCATAGAGGACGTGTTCCTCGTGGGTGATCTGGAATGATTCTCGCGATAGTGGAGTACTACCGCAGAGCCCTGATGAAGGGGAAAAGCCCAATGCTCAGCTTTGCGATACAACCCCTTTCATTCATCTTCATTGTCTACGTTGTCAGCGGGGGAAGGTTTCTCTCCTCGGCCATAGCCGGCGCGATGGTGAGCTTCATCGTCGGAGCCGGAATAGCAGACCTCTCGATAGAACTCGTTGGCATGAAAGTTCGCTCGAAATTCTACGACATTTTCGCATCCCTTCCCGGGAGCGGAATTGAGAAGACCCTCGGTGTTTCTATCGGTATGAGCCTGCCCGCACTTCCTTACGTCATTGTGCTGGCGTTTTTCCTCACCGTGAGCGGTGGGGTTGAGAGTTTACCCCGTATTCTCTTCGCAGTAACGACCCTCTGGCTCTGGAGCGTCTCCCTGGGGACGTTTCTTGGGGTGAGGATAAAGGAGCCCCTAACGGTTATGAGGCTCTCAACGATTTTAACGACGCTCCTGACGGTCTTTCCGCCGGTGTATTACCCTCTCAGCGTGGTTCCAGAACCACTGAGGAAACCCCTGCTCCTTATCCCCACAGTGAGCGCTTCAACCGTTATGAGCGGAGAAACACCGGAGCTTGCCTTTATTTCCCTGGCTTTTTGGTCTGTAATTGGAGTGTTCATGCTCCTTAAATTTGAACTTAGGGAGAGGTGAAAGTCTTAAATATGTGAACTCACATAATCCTGTGCGGTGATGCAATGCCCAACATAACACTCTCCATCCCCCCGGAGGTATACAGGAAGATGGAAGAGCATCCTGAGATAAAGTGGAGCGAGGTGGCGAGGAGGGCTATAGTCGAGTACCTGGCAAAGATAGAGGCCGAAGAACTTGAATCGGAAGAACTGCTCTCCCTCCTTGGTGAAAAATTCAGGAAGGAGCTTCAGGAAATGCCGGTTGAGAAGTACGAGAAAGCGCTCAAAGAAACGAGGGATGGGGAATGGAAGAGGCTCTCTACGACACCAGCGTCCTGATTGACGCTCTCAAATCCGGGGAGAAGCTCAAGGGCTATACAACGGTTCTCAACATCGTTGAGTTTCCAAGGGGCCTTGAGCTTGGCTTAACCGTGATAACTCCGACTCTGGAAGACTATCTGGTAGCAATCAAGATTTCGCAGGCGATGGTGAAGAGGGGAACGCCGATTCCGGCGGTTGATGCAGTGGTTGCCGCCGTAGCTATCAACAGGCGTTTAAAGCTCGTGACAAAGGACAGACACTTTGAGTGGATAAAGGAAGAGTTTGGGGAGTTAAAACTTCAAAGTGTGTAGTCCAGCACCTTCTCCGCTTCCTTGATGTGCTCGGGATAGACGTTCCTGATCTCCGGGTGGAGCGCCTTGATGACCCTCCCAATAAGCACAAAGAGCGTCCCCGTTATGATGGGGAGTTCGTTAACAACGTCCTCTTCGAGCGGTATGTCGCTGGGTATTTTCTTGAGGACGTACTTCCTTATGGGCTCGATCTGAACTTTCTCGTCCTCTATAACCGCCCTAAAAAGGTTCATGCTGTTCTTGAAGCCCTTGGTGATGGGTATGTGCCTGAACTTTATAGTGCTTGAGCGCTCTGCCTTAGCGTTTTCGTAGGCCACTTCGAAGAGGTCCACCAGCTTCTTTTCGACTATCTCCATCATCTCCTCGGCCCTCGGCTTGATGACCGCGAGCTCGCAGACCCTCTTCAATATCTTCTGGAGCTGCGGGTAGGGTATTATCATCTCCGCCATGGCTACCACCTCCACTCAGGGTTTTCTCAACCCCGGAGGTTTTAGTTACCAAAAGTATTTAAATATTTCGGTGGGGGAATTTTTAAAGAAGCCCCCAAAGAAAGCATCATGCTCGGACTCATACTCGCCTTTCCCGAGAAGCAGTGGGATGACTGCACGGTACCCGTAAACGACGAACCGGTGCTGAGGCTCACCGAGAAAAGACTCTTGATGAGCAAGAGGATAGACAAGATCCTCGCTGTCGTAAGAGAGGACAAACTCAAAACCTACTCCCTCCACGTTCTGAACCCCGTTCCGGTGAGCGCGAGGAGTAAAACCGGGGCTCTTCTGAAGGCCTTTCCTGATGAGCCCTTTTTCCTCGTTGAGGGCAGCATGCCGCTCGTGATGCCATTTTTGGTGGACTACCTCATCGGCCTCTACCACAGGAACGAACCCGAAGCGGTAATCCCCATCTGGAGGGACGGGACGGCTGAGGTGACCCAAGCAATCTACGAGCCCGGTCCTTTGAAGAGTGCCATTGAGGCGGCTTTAGCCGAGGGTTATAGGGGTCTGGGAAAAGTCGTGGAGTTCCTCGACTACGAACCGGTCTCGATTGAGGAGCTCTCAAGGAGAAACCCAAAGGTAACGCTGAGCTTCCTCCGGATCAGGAGCCGGATGAACGCTGAGTTTGCCGAGAAAGTGCTGAGCGAAGCCCAGTTTTGATGCACAGGCGAATGAGTTGGGAAATCAAAAGTAGATGCCCATCTCCTCGGCTATCTTCCTAAGCCTCTCTATCCTTGCCTCGGTTGGCGGATGGGTCGAGAAGAGGCTCGCTATGCTGAGCCCCCTGAAGGGGTTTATTATGAACATATGGGCCGTCGCGGGGTTGCCCTTCTTGAGCGGCCGGTAGCGAACGGCCTGCTCTATCTTCATCAGTGCGCTCGCGAGGGCCTGGGGCTTTCCGCTGATCCTCGCGCCGCCTTCGTCGGCGAGGAACTCCCTTGAGCGGCTTATGGCCGCCTGTATGAGCATAGCCGCTATCGGGGCCAGCAGGGCGACGAGGACGGCCGCTAAGACCTCCCCTGCATCGTCCCTGTCCCTGCTGAAGCCTCCGAATATCGCTATCCAGCGGGCCCAGTAGGCGAGCTGAATTATCGCCCCGGCCATCGCGGCGGCGACCGTGCCTATCAGGATGTCCCTGTTCTTCACGTGGGTCAGCTCGTGCCCGAGGACGCCCTCAAGCTCGTCCCTGTTGAGTATCCGAAGGAGGCCCCTCGTCACGGCCACGACCGCGTGCTCTGGGTTACGGCCCGTGGCAAAGGCGTTGGGTGTGTCCGTTGGTATTATTGCCACCCTCGGCGTCGGGAGGCCCGCCCTATCGGCGAGCTTTCTCACTATGGCGTAAAGCTCCGGGGCCTCGTGCTCCTCCAAGATCCTCGCCCCGTACCAGGAGAGGACTATCCTGTCGCTGTACCAGTAGGTGATGAAGTTGAAGAACAGCGAGAACAGGAACATCGCAAAGGCCCAGCTCGGTCCGCCGAAGACGTAGCCTATGGCCATCAGCAGGCCGGTGAGGACAGCCATGAGAAGACCGGTCCTGAGCCACATCACAAGACCCATACTCTCACCCCCGGAGAAGGTTTGGAAAATTGAAATAAAACATTTTGGGAGGAAGAAAAGGGCTCACATGCCCATGTTCATTCCACCCATTCCACCCATTCCGCCGGGCATCTCGCCGCCCTGCTTGCCCTCGGATTTGCTGGCCTTGGCGGCTATGACGTCGTCTATGCGGAGGATCATTATCGCTGCCTCGCTGGCGCTCTTAATGGCCTGCTTAACGACCCTAAGCGGAGCAATAACACCGCGCTCAAGCATGTCGGCAGGCTCGCCCTCAAAAACATCAACCCCAACACTCGGACCCTTCTCCTTGTGCGCCGCCACAACCCTGACCATGGTGTCGATCGGGTCGAGTCCGGCGTTCTCCGCGAGTGTCCTCGGGATTATCCTTAAAGCCTCGGCGAAGGCCTCAACCGCGAGGGCTTCCTTCCCGCCGACTGCCTTAGCGTACTCGTCCAGCTTAATGGCCAGCTCGATCTCCGGGGCACCGCCGGCCGGGAGTATGGCACCGTCTTCCATGACGTCCTTGGTTACTTTGACGGCGTCTTCGAGAGCGCGCTCGACCTCGTCAACCACATGCTCCGTCCCACCGCGAATGAGTATCGTTACCGCCTTCGGGTTCCTGCAG
>NZ_JALXBJ010000049.1 GCF_026991495.1 Thermococcus sp.
GACTGGAGGAGTTCAACGGCTCATTTGAAAGGGGCAGGATAAGCGTGATCTTCGGGCCGAGCGGAAGCGGAAAGACGAGTCTCCTGCTGAGCGTGGCCACACTCCTGCGGCCTTCAGAAGGGAGCGTTGCCTACGATGGCATGGACGTGTACTCACTCCCAGAGGCAGAGATGCGGAAACTTAGGAGAAAGCTTGGGGTATCGTTTCAGGAGCCAACTTTTGTCAACGTTCTGAGCGTCTGGGAGAACGTAGAGCTGGCCTTATACGGGGCAGGAAAGCTGAAGGCAGAGTTCAAGAGGAGGGCAGAGGAACTGGCCAAGGAGTTAGGCATCGGGCACACACTGCACAAGCGTCCAACTGAGATAAGCGGAGGCGAGGCCAGGAGGGCCTCGATAGTGAGGGCCCTGGCACACAACCCGGAGGTTATTCTCCTCGATGAGCCAACCGCTTACCTCGACAGGGAATCCGCGGAGCTGTTGCTGGCCCATTTAGAAAAAGAGAAGGAGCGAGGAAAAACAATAGTGGTAACGACTCACGACCCGATCTTCGAGGGAATCGCCGATGCAAAGTTCGTGCTCCAGTACGGCAGGCAGCTGACTTAACAGCAGAAAACGGGAGAGCTCAACCCCTATCCCCCGCCTTTCTCTCCTTTAGATACTCGTAGGCCACTTCTCCGTCGAGTATCGCGTAGACGTCGCGGTCGCCTTCAACGTAGTGAACTATCGGCTTGTCCACGAGGTCAAATACCTTCCCAAGATCCTCAACCGAACCGAGGGCCACTGAAACCATCTCCGCCTCTGAGGGGGTGCCTTCGACGATGAACTTCCTTAAGCTACTCATCTCCTCCCTCTTTCCGCCGCGCTTGTGGAGGAACCCCAAGGGGGGCAGCACGAAGAGGATTGCCATGAGTGGAAAGAGCTTTCTGCCGGTGGAGACACTAACACTCCCCCCTGCAAAGCCGAGCCTGTTATCCAATATCTTAGAATACCGCTCCACCTTTTTGTAGTCCTTTGAGGTGTCTTTTAGACTCAGCATTCCAAGCCCGTTGGTGCTCAGGGAAACCCTGTGGGTGAACGTTTCCCTCCCCGGAATATCGACCTCGACGAGGAGGTACGTGTCGCCGCTGGCCCGGTAGAGTCCCGTTCCCTCCCTGATCTCTTTAAGGCCCTTCTCAAGACTGGACACGTTGAAGCTGACGGGCAGGGAGAAGGAACCGGAAAAGCGCCCGCTCCATGAGCCCCATGTGCGGTTCATGAGGGAGATTCGCTTCTTTCCCGAAACAACGTAGTAGTCAGTTCTGAGGACTGCCCTATAAGACCCAGCCGTTCCCGGGTTTATGGAGTACCTGTAGACCCCCTCTATCCTCCGGGTTATTTTACCAGGGTAGTTTTCAAGGCTCGTCCCGTTCCTGTAGACGGACTCGTCCGAGAAGAAGCCCGCGTGACTCATATCACCCCTCTCGGTGTAGAGGGTTCTGTAGGTGACCTTTGTGGTCTCCGGTGACTTCTTGTAGGCGGTCACTGAATACGCACTGAAGAGAAGGGCCAGCACCAAAAACCCCGCTATCGTGGCCTTCACCACCAACTTCCTCTCTATGGAAAACTTCCTCATAGGGCAGCACACTCCATCCAAGTTCCTTCAAAAGCTGGGCGAGGCCCGATCACGGTCCATTCCCCCCGCAGGTCGTCGAGACCCGTATTCCGTTGCTCACTATACCGTACCCTAATATAACTGCGCCATCGTTCAGGCTGTAGTTCCCGCAGGACGTGAACTCCCGCTGGTTGCCGTGGTTGATCCTCGTGAATATCGTAACGTTCATCCTCTCGCTCCCGCCGGCCGGTAAGGCAACGTTCCACTCCATCTTGGTTGCCGAGCCGTTAGAGCAGCCGCAGTGGTAGCCGCGTCCCCCCGTGGGCCAGAAGGTGTAGTTTCCGGCACTTGCAGAGGTTCCTGAGGGACTCACGTTGAACTCCGCGGGGATCGCGTCGACAACGGTAATGCTCATGTCCTTAGGGGTGGGGTTTGTGACGATTATCTGGAAAACCCATTCCTGACGGCTCTTCAGGGGTATCCCCGCGGTGCTGCCCGAGAGGAGTACCTTCTCGATAGTCGGCATCATCGGCGGGCCTGTTACGAC
Organism: Thermococcus sp.; assembly: GCF_026991495.1. Taxonomy (GTDB): domain Archaea; phylum Methanobacteriota_B; class Thermococci; order Thermococcales; family Thermococcaceae; genus Thermococcus. The sequence goes on from NZ_JALXBJ010000049.1 coordinate 2,138, forward strand.
CAGCTTGATTGGGCAGACAGAGAGCGATGCCCCGCCATCATCCCAAGTGGCGTGCACCTCCAGCGGTACTGTGTACTCGCCGGGCTCTACATCCCCGGCCGAAACGTGTCCCCCGAAGGCGTAAACCTCACCGGGATTCAAGGTGACTGGGCTTCCATCGTCGGTCTCTACCGAGACGGAAAGCCCAGCCGGGAGCCAGGAGTAGTCGGGGCTGAGGGCGACGTCCGCATCTCTGTTCTCGGGCAGTGAATTGGTTATGTTGATGGCATCGAAGTCAGTCTCTGAGTTGGCCTGAAGGAAGACCAGCGCGGAGCAGCCCCCTCTACAGTCAAAGCCTAAATACCCTAAATCAGGGGGAACCACCCAAAAGGAGGCGTCCCTCGTGGAGTCGTACCCCCCAAAAGTGCCGCTCGAACCCGCGATGAGGAGCACCCCCACGATGAAGGCCGACACAAAGAACACGCTTCTCATCACCAACCATCCCCTATTATCCTTCCCAAAATGCCCCTTCGTCTGATCCGGATTCTGATCAACTCACCGCTTCCAATGGCGGCCAAGCGATAGAACGCGAGCAGAACCGCCGCCAGTTCGAGGGCGTAGAGAACAAGAGGGAGGTAAGGACTGGCCCGGTAGGAGAGGGCAACGACCCCTCCGGGGAGTATTGCCGGATAGGCATGAACCCTTACCTCCCCTCGGTACACCCGAGTCTCCTTAGGGACGAAAACCCTGAGGAGTACCCTCCGGGTTCCCCTGCCCGGGATGTCAAAGACATTGCCGTTGAGTATCTCGGCCCTTTCCCCGGTTTCGATGAAGTAGTGGAAGGGATAAACCGCCCCGTTCCTCAGGCTTAGGTTCCTCTCAAAGGTGCTCCCGGGCAGGTGCCAGCCCTCCCTCTGGCCGCCGGCGAGGGTGGAGGAGTAGGTAAAGGTCAGTACTCCCCACGAGGCCACCGTAACGAAGAGGAAGCCCGCTATTATGAGAACAGATAGGGCCGCGTAGAGCGTCTTGGCGCGAACCCTGATGTAACGCCTTCTCCTGGCTCTCTTAACCGGTCTTCGCTTGTCCCCACCGAGGAAAGTGAGGAACGAACCGACAACGAGGAAGATGACGACGGCGTAGACGTTGCTCAGTCTCGCACGGAAGGACTCTATGAAGGCCCCGCCTCCCCTTATGACGAGGGGACTGCCGGCCAACTCCACGACCTTACCTATGACGTCGCTCCTCTCAACGATGGGGTTCTCGCCGTTCTGCTGGTCCGTGGCAACGTTGTTGTCCCCTTTGGTTATGTAGCCTCCATCGGTAACCACGAATATCCTGTGAACGGTCCAGCCGTCCCGTCTGTGGAAGACTATTATGTCCCCGGTTTTCCCTCCCTTCGAGAGGGGATTTATGAAAAACAGATCCCCCTTGTTAATCGCCGGGGTCATGCTCTCCGAATAGGTGTAGGACATGAAAACGGGCCTGCCAATCAAGAAGCCCCCAGCGGATACTAAGAGGATAGAGAGCAGTAGTACTGTTGCAACGGCTCCAAGGACTCCCTTCAGGCTCATTCTCACATCCCCCTCTACATAAAGGTGGAGCAAAGGCTCCGAAAGGAAATCACGGTCCGCATGCTCCCGCCGTGGCCTCAAAGCTCATCTGGAACTGGTCAAGGCCGAGGGTTGAGTTGGTGTTGTCGAAGATCATGCCCACCGGAATCGGGTTGCCGTGCTCAACCGTGAACTCTATGTTGTGGGCCGGGCCGGCTACCGGACTGCTGTAGTCGCCCGCGAAGAGAAGGACGTTGTCCTGGTTGCTCTTTATGTCGACGCATATCGGGTAGTTGGTCTGGTTGTTTTCCCAGAGCTCGTTGCTGACCTGGAAAAGCTCCTCAAAGACGTAGGTAGTGTTCGGACTCATCCCGTCCCCTCCCCAATCAGGGTGGTTGGGGTTGTTGTCGCTTATGTCAACGTATATGTTGCCATTGTTGTACGTTACGTAGGGCTGCAGGGCGGTTAGGTCGATGAGCTCGTTGTCATCTGAGACCACCGTGAAGGAGGCCGATCTGTCGGCTGAATAGTACCTGAAGTTGGCACCGGCACCGACGGCCAAGAGCATCCCAACCATCAGGAAAGCCAATCCAAACAGCTTGTTCATTCTTCATTCCCCCTTCACTGACCGCACTTTCCGTCCAGATCGGCCGGCTCGGTGCCGAGCCTGTAGGCCTGTATGTGTATCGGAGTGCTCTGAACGGTTCCCGGTGCGTCGTTTCCAACGCTGAAGTCCATGCCAACGCTCACGGCCTCGCCGCTGTGTACCACAAAGCAGACGTCGTTTTCGGCCATGTCGCTGGCGTAGATTGCACTGCCGCTCGATGTGCTGTATATGTTCTCGTCCGCGCCGTAGAACTGGATCGCGCTGTTGTCGCTTGTTATCCTGACGACTATGGTCATGTTCTCTTCCCAGAGGTCGTTGCTGACGTTGAAGACCTCGTCAAAGTTGTACTCGGAGTTCGGGCTGAGGCCGTTTCCATAACCCGGCCAGTTCGGATTGTCCGGGCTTATGTCAACGACCAGGACTCCGGCGTCGTTTATGTACGCGTAGGGCTGAACCGGGGTCAGATCAATGAGCTCCGTGTCGTCGCTCACTATCTTCCAGTGCACGCTCCTGTCTGCATGGTAGTCCCTGAAGTTGGCTCCCGCCCCCAATACGAGGCCGAAGGCCACCAGCAGGCCAAAAATTCCCAAGGCAAGGTTCTTTCTCAATTTTTCCGCCTCCTTTGATGGAGGCACCGTGGAATCGGGCAGGACACGCGGCGATGCCGCGCGACCATCGCAGGGCGCATCAACACAGTGCCCCTTTCATGGGCAACACGTGGTTGCTCCACTGTGAACTTATGGTTCGTGATATATATGAAGTTCCGGGTTACCGCTTCGGTAACCACACGTTACCTCAAAGAAACGGATGAAATTCGAAGAAAATTCTTCCCTTCCAACCTTCCACCTCTTCAGCGATTTTAAATAAGCCCAAATCATCTCAAAGTAAACGTGCTCGCCCTTAATGACAATCCTCTCCATGAGACTCACCCTCAGC
>NZ_JALXBJ010000050.1 GCF_026991495.1 Thermococcus sp.
GGGGAGAGAACGGGCTTTATAACCAGCCAGATGAGGTACAGGATAAGTACCGAGACCCCTGCCCAGATCAGCCCCTCTGTTTTCATCTCCATCCTTTAACACACCTCAAGAGGGATTGAAAGGGCTCACCTCCCCAAGTAGCGCGGGTCGAGGTACATGTAGCCGAAGGTCCCGATCGAATAGCTTGAAACGGGGGACTGGAGCACCTTGATCTCGGCGGATCTAACCCCCATGAGCCTTTCGAGCTCCGCCAGGGCGGTCTTGAAGTTCCCTGTTCTGTCAACGAGCGTCCCGTTCACGTTAACCGCGAACCAAGTCAGGCCGTTCGCGTACTTCCTGGTCTCGTTCACAGTCATGTTGCGCCCCATGCTCACCGCCTGCAGGAAGGCGTTGAAGTACGTGTTTATCATGTTCGAGATTATCTGCCTCTCGTCTGGGGTCAGCGCCCTCCACTCGGCGCCCATGTCTTTGTGCTTTCCAGTTTTGAAGACGGTGACGTTTATGCCGTTCATCGCGTAGTTCTTGGCGTAGTTGTAGTGCACGTAGAGGACACCTATGCTCCCAACCTCCGCGAGGGGATCCGCCACTATCTCATCGCTGCCGACGGCTATGTAGTAGCCGCCCGATGCGGCCAGACCGCCCGTGTAGGCAACGACGGGCTTGAGGGCCTTTAGCGTTACCACTTCGTTGTAGATATCGCGGACCGCTCCAACGTCCCCTCCAGGGCTCTCGATCCAGAGGAGAACCCCGCCGATTGAGCCGTCCTTGGCTACCTTCTCAAGGGTCGGGACCACGCTAAGGGCCGTTTCTTCATCGATGATCCCGAATATCGGAACGACGGCTATGGTCGTGTTGGAAGCGTTCACACGCTTTCTCTCCATTTCAACTGCCCTGATCGCTGCTTCGAGCTCGGCTACCCTCGCCTTCAGGAAGGTGTCGTTGGTCGAGTTCACCGTGATGACGAAGTGGGTTCCGTTGCAGGGCTGGTAAACTGGGGTCTGAACCTGAAGGTAGAGGAGGGCGGTGCTCATAACGAAGACGCTGAGAACCAGTGCTAACATGAAGGATAAGTACTTCCACACGTCGTTCTTCATGGTCTCACTCCAAGGTGATATCTATGCCACCTCTTTTAAATTTGCCCACCGGGAGGTTTAAATCTTCTACGTCGTACTTAGCTGGGGGAAGACCATGCAGGTTTGGTACCGCTCGCGGGCCCTTTACGACACGGTGATGAGGCTCCTGAAATCAGGAAGGTATCAGGAGGCCCTCGGGATAGCCCAGGGTATCCCGGACGACAGGGTTAGGGCGATGGCCCTTTCAAAGATAGCCCTTAGACTGGCCGAGAGGGGAAAAGACTACTCCGAAGTACTGGAGAGCGCCATAAACGCCGCAAGCGACCTGACCGGGAACGACGGGACGAAGATACTGATGGGCATGGCCTTTGACTTCCTCCGCCTCGGAAGGGAGGAGGAGGCCCTCAGGGTGGCAGACTACATAACCGACCTTTCGAGCCGCTCCAAGATACAGGCTGAGGTGGCGCTGAAGCTCGCACGGGATGGCAAAACGGCGGAGGCCATGAGGATCATAGAGGACATAATGGACGAGGACGTAAAAACGTGGGCGATGTCAAGGATGGCCACGACGGTTTGAGCTTTTTCTGATTAAAGTCGCTGCATTACCTTTATTTTTTGAGCCGTTTCCATCCACAATCTTTTTAGCCCCAGTTTTTTCAGGGGGAGGGGTGGAACGATGAACGTCGCGGAGATCTTAGGACTCGCGGGGATGCTCCTGCTCGTGGGCTCATGGGTTCCCCAGACCTGGGAGACACTAAAAAGGAGGAAGTGCCCCCTGAACCTTGAGTTCATACTCATCTACTTCATCGCCTCCTCCCTTCTGACGGTTTACGCCTACTACCTGCGGGACTGGATCTTCATAACCCTCAACGGCCTCGCCGCTTTCCAGAGTGGTGTCAACCTCTACGTAAAGCTCGTTCACGGCTGAGGGGAAGGAACGGAAGAGTTAAATAGGTGTGCCCCCCGGTTTCTTAAGGGAAATCCAATGAAGAAGTTCCCGGTTTACATCGCTTCTTGGGACGATATAGAGAAGTGGGCCAAGGAGGGGGCCTGGAAGGTTATCGATGAAGGATGGAAGCCAGATGTCATCGTGGGGCTCGCCAGAGGCGGCTGGGTCGCCGCAAGGCTCTACTGCGACTACCTCGGGGTCAAAGACCTGATAAGCGTCAAGGTGGAGCACTGGGGCATCACTGCAACGCCCGATGGAAAGGCCAGGATCAGGTACGGCAGCAACTACGATCTGAGCGGAAAGAAGGCCCTGGTCGTTGACGACATAAGCGATACCGGGGAGAGCCTGACCCTCGCCAAGAACTACGTCGAGGAGAAGGGGCCGGCCGAAGTTCGGACTGCCACGCTGCTGACCATCAAGGGCTCCCGCTTCAGGCCGGATTACTACGGGGAGGAGATCGACTGGGCCTGGATAGTCTTCCCCTGGAACTTCGTTGAGGACGTCATAAACCTCGTCGGCAACATACTCGATGAGAGGGAAGCCGTCAGCACCGACGAGATCATAGAGCTGTTCAGAGAGCTCCACGGAACAGACGTGCCCAAGGGCCGGCTTGAGGAAGCCCTCGCCATGGCAGAGCACAGGAAGGTTTTTAAGTTCAGGGAGGGGAAGTGGCGCAGGGCCTGAGGGAGTGGTAGCTTGAACAGAAAAGAGAAGGTAGAGGAGATAAAGAACCACAGCGTCTACGCCAACGAGATATACGAGATGCACAGCGAGAGCATAGACGAGGTCATCGACAACTACGAGTCCCTCAAGGAGAACTACCTGAACGATCATTCGAGGGCCAGGATAGTGAGGATCGTCTTCAACGAGGACAACGGCCTTCCCCTGGCCATAGAGTTCAACAGAAAGGACGATTCCTTCAAGGGGTTCACGATAGCTATCGGGAAGCCCCACATCAAAAGCAACGATGGAGGCGAAGGGGACGAAGCCAAGGAAGGCTCCGGCTGAGTTCTTTACAGCTCCCTTCTGCGGCCTTCGACACATTTTAAAGCCTCACATGGAATTTTAATCCGGTGGTAGTATGAAAAGGCTCGCACTCCTCCTACTCATCCTCGCCGGTCTGCTGCTTTCCTCCCAGCAGGTGGGCTCGACTGGAACCGGCCCCCTCGTCGTGACCACTGTCTCGCCCCTCGCCTCGATAGTCGGGGAGGCCTTCCCCGATGTGAGGGTTATCTACCTCATCCCCCCGAGCGCCGATCCCCACGAGTACCAGCTGACGGCCGAGCAGGTTACCCTACTCAAGGAAGCCAGCGTTATAGTCACCACCGGCGGCCATCTGCCGATTGAGGCGAGGATCAAGGAGCTCAGTGATGAGGGACAGCTGAAGGGGAGGGCCCTCTTCTTGGACGACTACAAAAAACAGGGCTTCAGGTACCTGAAGGAAAGGTGGTACGGAGGAAAGGACAACCCCCACGGTGTCTGGCTCGATCCAACTAACGCCATAGCAATCGCGGGAGCGACTGAAAGGGCTCTTCAGGAGGTGGACCCGGCCGACGCCGCTCTGTACAGAAAGGATTTCGAGGTCTTCAAGGAAAAGGTTGGGGCGATAGAGGAGGCCCTCAGGGATTCCGTGCCGGAGAACTCGACGGCGGTCATAGACATGCCCCCCGTTCAGTACGCAGTAGCGTGGCTTGGAGTAAAACCGATCGCGGCGATAAAACCCGAGGAGGAGGTTCCAGCCCTGCCGGTGGACGAGCTCGTTGGAAAAGCCAAAGAAAGCGACCTCATAGTCTACAACCTCCAGGGATCGTCACAGCTGAAGAACGCGGCCTCGGAGCTGGCCTCCAAGAGCGGCAGACCTTTAGCAGGGGTGGTCGTCTTCTGGGGGAACGAGCCCTACACGAAGGTGCTCCTGAAGAACAGCATCTCGATCATAAAGGCATTCTCCGGTGGTAGGAAAATAGTAAAGGTGGAGGCGGGCAAGTCCCCGCTCCCCTACGCCATCTCAGCGCTCTTCGCGGGTCTGTCCCTCGGCATGGCCCTCGGGTACATACTCCGGAGGTAATCACTCCCTCTTGTAGGGTATTCCGTCCCACTTCGGGGCCCGCGCCCTTCCTATTATGCCGGCGACGACGAGCAGGGTCACGAGGTAGGGCAGCGTAGCTATGAACTGCCAGGGTATGGTCCCGGCCAGCCATGGGTTGTTCTGAATGTATATGGCAAGATTGTCGAAGAAGCCGAATATCAGACCCCCAACGAGGGACAGTATGGGGTCCCAGCCGCTGAACACCATGTTGGCGAGGGCTATGAAGCCCCTTCCAGCCGCTATCGTCTTCGTCACGGTGCCAAGCCAGTCAACGCTGAGGTACGCCCCCGCGATCCCGCTCAGGGCTGAGGCTATGAGAACCGCGGTGAAGCGGTAGAGTTCGACGTTCACACCGAGGGCGTCGGCCGCCTCCGGGTTTTCACCGACTGCCCTTATCCTCAGGCCGAAGGGCGTCTTGAAGAGAACCCACCAGGCTATGAAGGCCACCGCTATGGTTATTACCACCATCGGGCTCAGAGAGTTTCCAAAGGCGTCCATCCAGAGGGGCTTTATCTGGGCGTTTGGAGCCACCTGGTGCTGGCCGGCGGTTCCCCAGTACGCGAGTATCCCAAAGGCAACGCCGCCGTAGCCTATGAGGTTTATGCCTATGCCCGGGATGACGTGGTCTCCTTTAAGGTAGACAGTTATCACGCCGTGGACGATCCCTATTGCGATGCCGGTTAAAGCTCCCCCCAAGAGACCTACCCAGCCGTTGTGGGCGAGTTCAGCTGTTATAGTCCCAAAGAAGGCCGAGAGCATCAGTATGCCCTCGTAGCCGATGTTGACCACGCCGGCACGCTCGCTTATGGCCGCGCCCACACTCGTCAGGACTATCGGAACCATGGCCGCGAGCGAACCTAAGGTGAGGCCGAGTATCATGCCCGTGTTCATACCCTCCCCCTCCTGAACATCCTGTTGATCAGGTCGAGGAGCCCAGGGATCGCGACTGCGACGATGATTATGCCCTCTATAACCTTGACCATCTCAAGGGGAACGCCCGCCTGTTGCATCTTCGTAGCTCCGGCACCGAGGGCTCCAAAGAGTATGCCGGAGAAGATAATGCCTATCGGGTGATCCCTTCCAACGAGGGACACGCCTATCCCATCGAAACCGTAGCCGTAGACGTTTGCGAGCCCCTGGCTGATGGCGTAGCTCGGTGGAACTCCCATCACCTGAACGGCCCCGGCGAGACCCGCCGTCATGCCGCCGATGACAAATGACCATATGGCCGCGGCCTTCGGGTTTATGCCCCCGTACTCGGCCGCGCGGGGGTTGTAGCCGTTCGCCCTCATCTCGTATCCGAGCTTCGTGTGCCACATAATCACGTAAACAACGATGGCCGTGAGCACTGCAACCACAAAGCCCCAGGAGAGCGTGGTGTTCCGCATGAGGAGCGGCAGCCTCGCAGAAGGTGGTATAGCGACGGTCCTGTTGGCGTTGCTTGGGCTGACGAAGACGCTGAGGGCCAGCCATACTGCGAGGTAAAAGGCTATCCAGTTGAGCATTATCGTGGAGATGACCTCGTGCACACCGCGGTACACCTTGAGCAGGGCCGCCGGAAGCGCCCACAGGGCCCCCACCAGTATCCCGGCTATTATGCCGCTCAGGGGGTTCGGGATGGCCTGGCTGATCCCCACGGCCGCTATTGCCCCGAAGTAGACGGTTCCCTCGGCACCGATGTTGAAAAGGCCTGTCCTGGAGCCAACGGCGAAGGTAAGCGCAGTGAGTATCAGGGGCGTTGATTGACTTAAAGTTTGGGCGAAGTTCGTTAAACTGCTGACTGAACCGACGACGAGCGCTTTATAGGCGGCTATTGCGTCGTATCCGCTCGCCCAGAGGACTATCGCCCCGACGAGCACTCCTATGAGTATTGCAAGGACACTTTCGGTGAAGGGCTTCAGATAGCCCCTAAGGGACTGGGAGAGGTTCATTGGCTCACACCCCCCATCATGAGGCCTATCTGCTCCTCCGTGACCTCATCGGGCTTCACAACTCCCATGAACTGGCCTTCGTACATTATGGCCATCCTGTCGCTGAGCTGGAGAACCTCGTCGAGGTCCGCTGAGACCAGGAGAACGGCCTTGTCCTCGTCCCTCAGCTTCACAAGGTAGTTCCGTATGTACTCGGTCGAGGCTACATCCACTCCCCTCGTCGGCTGGGCCGCTATGATGAACTCCGGCCTTTTGCTGACCTCCCTCGCGACGATGAGCTTCTGCTGGTTCCCGCCGCTCAGGCTCTTTACCGGGCGCCTCGTGCCGGGAGCGACTATCTCAAACTCGTCTATCAGCTCCTTTGCGTGCCCCTCGACCTTTCCCCAGTCTATCAGCCTCCAGCCGTTTGAGAACTCCCTCCTCCAGTACATTCCGAGGATAGCGTTCTCCATGACGCTCATTTCAAGGATTAGTCCCATGTGGGTTCTGTCCTCAGGTATGTGGGCTATTCCCATGTCGTAGAGCTCCCTCGGCTTCTTCCCGGTTATGTCCTTCCCCATCAGGTAGACCCTTCCCTTCTCCACATCCCTCAAACCCGCTATGGCCTCAATGAGTTCGCTCTGCCCGTTGCCCTCGACGCCAGCTATGCCGAAGATCTCACCCGCCTTTACCTCAAAGGAGAGGCCCCTTACAGCGTCCTCCCCCCTGTCCCCCTTTACCCACAGGTCCTCGACCCTGAAAACAGTCTTCCCGGGCTTGTGGGGCTTCTTCTGTATCCTCAGCACGACGTCCCTGCCCACCATCATCCTCGCGAGGAGCTGGGGGGTTGCATCGCTCGTGTTGACCGTTCCTATGACCTTGCCCTTCCTTATAACGGTCACCCTGTCCGTTATCTCCATGACCTCGTTGAGCTTGTGGCTGATGAATATTATCGTCTTGCCCTGGGCCTTCAGCTTCCTAAGGACGTCAAAGAGCTCCTTCACCTCGATGGGGGTGAGAACTGCAGTTGGCTCGTCTAAGATTAGAACGTCGACGTTTCGGTAGAGCATTTTCAGTATCTCTATCCTCTGCTGGATTCCAACGGGGAGGTTTTCAACCGGAACGTCAAGCGGAACCTGGAAGTTCAGCTCGTCCATGAGGGTTTGGAGCTTCTTCTTAGCGTTTTTAACGTCTATCTTTGAGAAGAGCCCATGACCCTCTTTTCCGAGGATTATGTTCTCTAAGGCGGTGAAAACCTCAACGAGCGTGAAGTGCTGGTGCACCATCCCAATGCCCCTCGCTATGGCATCGGCCGGGCTTTTGAAGTGAACCTCGCTCCCCTGGAAAAATATCTTTCCAGCGGTCGGTTTCAGCATTCCGAACAGGATTTTCATAAGGGTCGTTTTTCCGGCGCCGTTCTCGCCGAGAAGGCCGAATATCTCGCCCTTGTAAACCTTTATGGTGACCCCGTTGAGGGCCCTCGTCCCATCGGAGTAGACCTTCACTATGTCCCTCATCTCAAGCACTGGAGTCCTCTCTTCCATGCCCTCACCTCCGGAAGAAATAGTTTAAAGAAAAGAGAGGGGTCACTTCTTGTGGTTCTTGAAGTAGTTCAGGCCCCAGTAGGCTCCGAAGCGGTAACCACCCTCGAACTTGTAGAGAACCGGTATCTCCATGCCTAAAACGATGCCTATCGTGTCCTTGCCGTCGTTGAGGGCTATGAGTGAAGCCAGGGCACCTGCCAGCGCTGAACCCTCGTTCTCCTTGAAGAGGACCATCTGGACGTTGTGGGGCATGTTCGGGTCGTAGCCGTCTATGAGGACGAAGCGCTGCTTCGGGTACTCCTGGGCAACCTTCTTGACGGCGTCGGTCATCATGAAGCCGACTGCGATTATGATATCGTACTTACCGCTCTTGGCGAGCGTCTGGAGGTTGGGGTAGTAGTCGTTCGGGCTGTTGCTCTGGAGTTGGGTGAGCTTCAGGCCGAAGTCCTTAACGGCCCTCTCCGCGCCCATGTAGGCCATGTCGTTGAAGCTCAGGTCTCCCCTTCCACCGACGTCAAAGACTATCGCTATCTCCTTCGTGTTCTGCCTCTCGTTGAGGCTCTGGTTGAAGTACGTCTGCGGCTCGGGGTTGCTCTTGGCCCACTCCCTTCCGAGCTTCTCCATAGCGCTGAGGTTCTTGGCGTTCCTGATCTGGGTTATCTCGTCTTTGTTTATGGCCATCGGAACGACTATCTTACCGCTCACTATGTCCTGCTGGAGCTGGTCAACGGCCTTCCATATCCAGTCCGGAACCTGCTGCCTCGTCTTGTTGAGGAACTGGATGAGCTGATCCTCGCTCTGGAAACCGAGCTCTTTGAGCTTCTTCTGCCTCACGTCCGCCGGGAGGGAGTCAAACATTGCCTTGACATCCTGGAGGCTGCTCAGCTTTACACCGTTCTCCTTCAGACCGAGCTCAACGACACCGCCCTTGAACTTGTTCTCCTCTGCCTGCTTTACCGCGTTGTAGACACCGACGTCAACGCGCTTCATCATGCTCGCTATTATAACGCCGGGCTTGATCCAGTCCTGGGCTGAGTCAACGCCTATCGCAAAGGGCGGGCCCATCTTCTTCTTGTTGGCCTTTAAGTAGTCGGAAACAGCCTCAAAGACGCCCAGCCCGGTTCCGCCGGCGACCTGGTAGACAACCCATGCACCCTGCTGGAGCTGCGCCTGGGCGGCCTGCTTGCCCTTTGCGGGGTCGCTGAATGACCCGGTGTAGGTGTAGAGGATTTTAATCTGGTTCACCGTCTTCTTATTGCCGCCGCTGATGCAACCGCTGGCAACGACGCTTACGGCCAAGAGGCCGATCAAAAACAGTGCAAATGCACCTTTCTTCATGGGAACACCTCTGAGATTTTTCAGGACATTTTGAATGAACGGGTAATATATATTTTGTGGTGCCGAAGGGGGTGAAAAATTTTAAGTGGGGCGCGGGAATAGCCGGTGGGTGTCCTCCATGAAGCTCACAGACCTCCTCAACGTGGAGCGGGCCAACATCCTGATGTCAGGAAATCCCCTGAGGCTTGCCCGGGCCTTTTTGGCTGCGTGGTCTAATGGTGGCAGGAGGATAATAATGGAGGAGCCTCCCTTCCCAGTGGGTGGATTCGACGGCGACGTCTTCATAGGAGACCCCCTCTCAGTCAGGGGCTTTGACGTTTACGTCTTCTTCAACCCGATATCCCGGAGGAGGGAGGAACTCTACCCCCTCTTAGAGGAGAGACCGGGGGTTGTCCTTCTGTACGAGGAGAGGTACGTGGGGGCCTCTATAAGCAGATACCGTATAAGGAAGTTCCTCGACTACATCGTGGCTTACAGGAGGGAGACCGTCGAAATGGAGACGGTGCTTCTCGGGAGGCTCAGGGACGGGAAGATCGAGGAGTCGAAGGTTCTCGTCAGGAGGGTTTAAGTTTAATCCGATATCCATAAATACGTTGAGGGAGTGCTTCAGGCGGTGGTGTGGATGTTTGGAAAGCTAAGGGAGAAGCTCAAGGACTTCGTTAAAAAGGTCGAGGAGAACGTGGAAGAGGAGGAGAAGAAGGCCGAGGAGAAGCAGAAAAGGGGCATCCTTGAGAGGCTCCTTCAGGTTGAGATAAAGGAGAGGGACGTTGAGAAGGCCCTCGATGATCTCGAACTTGAGCTCTTGGAGGCGGACGTCGCGCTCGAAGTTGTTGACGAGCTCCGGGAGAGGATAAAGGAGAAGCTCGTGGGGCGGAAGGTAAGGGTGGGCACCGATAAGGCGAAGATCATCGAAGAGGCCGTGAAAGAGGCCGTCCTCGAAATCCTGACTCCAGAGAGGAGGATAGACCTCATAGAGATGATAAAGCGGAAAGAGGAGAAGCCCTTCGTTATAGCCTTCGTGGGTTTCAACGGGAGCGGAAAGACGACGACGATAGCAAAGCTCGCCCACTGGTTGAGGAAGAACGGACTCTCAGCGGTGATAGCGGCGAGCGACACTTTCCGGGCTGGGGCCATAGAGCAGCTTGAGGAGCACGCGAGACGCGTGGGGGTCAGGGTTATAAAACACTCCTACGGGGCCGATCCAGCGGCAGTGGCATACGACGCGATCCAGCACGCGAAAGCAAGGAAGATAGACGTTGTTTTGATAGACACCGCCGGAAGAAACGAGCTCAACAGGAACCTCATGGACGAGATGAAGAAGATAGTCCGCGTTACCAAGCCCGACCTGGTTATCTTCGTCGGCGACAGCCTCGCCGGCAACTCGATAGTGGATCAGGCGAGGCAGTTCAACGAGGCCGTTAGAATAGACGGGGTAATCCTGACGAAGCTCGACGCTGACTCAAGGGGAGGGGCGGCCCTCAGCATAAGCCACGCGATAGGGGCCCCAATACTCTTCGTCGGCGTCGGTCAGGGCTACGACGACCTGAGGCCCTTCGACGAGAACTGGTTTGTGGAACTTATCTTCGGGGGCGAATAAGCCCCCGATTTAGATCACAGACCTGTCAGGCACTCTATGAGGCCCTTCCTGTTCGGTATCCTCGAAAACTTGTCCGGGTCTTTGACCTTCAGGAGTATCGGCACGTCCCCGAAGAGTTTGAGGACCTTCCCGAAGGGAATCTCCCCCTCACCGGGCAGGAGGTGCAGGTCGCCAACGCCGTAGGCCAAAGCGTCCTCGGGCTCAACCTGAGGGAAGAGCTTGCCGAAGTTGTCGTGCACCATGAGGATTATCGTCTTGTCGGTTCCGAGTTTGACGTCTTCGAGGAGCTTGTTGTCGTCTCCCTGGGCGCTCAGGAAGGCGTGGGCAACATCGAGGGCGAAGCCGACGTTGTCCCTGTCAACGTTGTCCACAACGTAGAGCGTGTCCTTAACGCTGTACGTGTTCTCAAGCGCTATCTTTATGTCGAAGGGCTTCAGCATGTCTGCGAGCTGCTGGATGGCCTCTATCTCAAGATCCAGCCTCCCCGTCTTCCCGCTCTGCATTACTATGACCTTCGCCCCGAGTTTTATGGCGACGTCAGCGGTGGCCTTGGCAACGCGGAAGTGCCTCGTGTGGTAGATGTGATCGCGGAGGTTCATGGAAGTGGGCATCCTGAGTATGTAGTCTATCCCAACCCCCCTGAGGGTGTTCTCGATGTTTCTGAGCTTCTTCTCCATCACCTGCCCGTTGACTATGAGGCCGAGGGAGTGCGGGAATATTGAAACGAAGTCGTAGTCCTTTATCTTGACGTCCGCCAGTATCGAGGCGAGGGTCTTGTCCTTTGTTATGAACTGAGGGTACACCGTGACCCCTATCTCCATACCCTTCACCTTGATTAATGCACGCCCGCTTAGTATAAAAATCTGGTGGAGGAAAGGTTATAACCCCAGCGGGCTACGGACTACGGTGGTGGTATGAAAGGTCGGATATTAATCTTCGCACTCATTGTAGGCTTCCTGATCATCTTCCCGGCAGTTTCAGCTTCGGACTGGAAGTTCGACAAGTCGAGCGTCCACTTCTATATGTACGGCCTCGCCACCTGCCCCCACTGCAGGCACATGAAGGAGCTTATCCCAGCGGAGTACGGCTACGGCAGCTTCACTTACTACGAGCTCCTGAACAACAAGCACAACGACGCCCTCTTCCGAAACCTCTCCAGCTTAACCGGCATAACGGGTGTTCCAGCCATAGGTATAGTCTACAACGGAACGCTCGTTGCGGTTATCGAGGGGGAGTACAACGTCTCGGCGACCCCGGAGATAGTGAAGGCGGCCCTCAAGAACAACGGCACACTGCTATTCGTGGGCGGGAGAACCTACATTCTGCCCCACAACAGCACGGAATCCATGAAGGTCTATCGGGAGCTCTACTACATCTTTGTGAAGGCCGGGGAGCCAACAACGCTCACGACGAGCACTTCAAGCTCATCAACTCCTTCCCCTTCGGGCGGCTCCTCATCGGCCCCCTCGAGTAGCAAGAATAAAGGCATCTGTGGGCCGGCGGCGGTAGTTGGACTGGCTGCAGTTCCGCTCCTCCTCAGGAGAAGAAGGTGACCTTTTGTCTTTTCGCTTGTTTATTTTGTTCCAGCAAACTTTATTTGCCGAACCCCCAATTTTTCCTGGGTGGAAATCATGGGACTGCTCGAAGACAAGGCACTCGTTGAGGCTGCGCTGTTCGTTTCTGGGAGGCCGCTGAGTTTAAAGGAGCTATCAAAGGCCTTAGGAATAAAATCCCTCGACTACCTTGAAAAGCTCATAGAGCTCATAGCAGCAGAGTACACGGAGAGGAAGAGCGCGATAGAAGTCGTTCGAGTTTTAGGGGATAAGTACGTCATGCAGGTCAAGCAGGAGTACAGCCAGAGGGTCATTCACCTGATGCCCAGGCCGGACTTAAGAACCGGTGAGCTCAAGACGCTCGCACTTATAGCGTACCTCCAGCCGATAGAGCAGAGCAAGGTTGTAAAGCTCCGCGGGAGCCAGGCCTACGAGCACGTGAAGAGGCTGCTCGATATGGGACTGATCTACGCGGAGCCCTACGAGAGGACGAAGCTCCTTGGAACGACCCAGAAGTTCGCCGAACTGTACGGCTTTCCAGAGAACGATCCGGCGGTGATAAAGGAGGCCTTCAGGAAGGTCGTGCACGCCGAGTACTCAGATATAATCGCCAAGCTCGAAGGTAAGGAACCTGAAATTGAAAAGGAAGGAGAGGAATCTTCTTAGACTTTAACGTCCTTCGCCACCGATTTTTCCGACATCAAAACGAATTCACCCCCCTATCTACCCACGGGGTGAGAAGAGAAAAGTTTAAATACGGAGGTTGTGATTACCATTTAGGTGAGTTTTATGGCCGTGCTTACGAAGGAGCAGATCCTGAGGCTCATCCGGTCGAAGACCGGGATGGGTGAGAAGGAGCTGGAGAAGAGGGTCAGGGACATAATGCGCCGGGAAGGGATTGGAGAGCACGCGGCGGCCCTCCTTCTCGCGGAGGAGTTGGGAATAAGCATTGAAGGGGAGGAAGAGCCCCTCCACATAGCCGACCTCGTCCCGGGGATGAGCAGGGTCAACGTTGTGGGCAGAATCCTGAGGAAGTACCCGCCAAGGGAGTACACGAGGAAGGACGGGGGAAGGGGCGTCGTCGCGAACCTCATAATCTACGACGCGACCGGAAAGGCGAGGCTCGTCCTCTGGGACTCCCAGGTCGGGAAGTACTTCAACGAGCTCAAGCCCGGTGACGTTGTGAAGGTCATAGACCCCTCGGTGAGGGAAGGGAGAAACGGTGTGGAGCTCCACGTGAACTTCAGGAGCAGGCTGATAGCAAACCCCACCGACGACCCGCGCGTCAGCGAAATACCCCCCCTTGAGGAGGTCAGGAGCTATTCTTACAGGAGAACGAAGATACGCGATCTCCAGGGCGGCGAGAGGTTCGTCGAGCTCAGGGGCACCGTGGCCAAGGTCTACCGCGTCACAGTCTACAACGCCTGCCCCGAGTGCAGGAGGAAGGTGGACTACGACCCGAGCAGCGGCGCGTGGATATGCCCCGAGCACGGGGAGGTAACCCCTGTGAAGATAACTATCGTTGACTTCGGCCTCGACGACGGCTCAGGGTACATCAGGGTGACCCTCTTCGGGGACGACGCAGCTAACCTCCTCGGGGTCGAACCGGACGAAATCGAGGAGAAGATCAAATCCTACACGGAGGAGGGCCTGACACCGAAGGAGGCCAGCAGAAAGCTCGCGGAGGAGGAGTTCTACAGGCTTCTCGGAAGGGAGATACTCGTCAGGGGAAACGTCATCGAGGACAAGTTCTTCGGCACGGTGCTCAGGGCATCCTCCTGGGATGACGTCGACCCGCACAGGGAAATCGGAATGATCAGGGGTGAACTGAAGGCCATCCTCAGGAAGTTTGAGGCTGGGGGGATGTGAGATGGAGGAAGTCAAGTTCAGGAGAAGGAAGCCCGCCGTCGAGAGGAAGATCGGGGAGATAGCCGAGAACGACACCCGGGTGGCCGTGATCGGGAAGGCCTTCAAGATAGACAAGATGGACTACACCTTCTGGGTGGACGATGGAACCGGCGTCATACTCGTGGAGAGCGAGGAAAACGTGCTCCCGAAGGAGGGCCAGCTCGTCAGGGTCATCGGGAGGGTCATACGCGACGAGGAGAGCATCCACATCTACGGTGAAGTAGTGCAGGACTTCACAGGGGTTGACCTCGATGCCCTTGAGGAGATAAGGGAGCTTGAGAGAAAGTACCTGCCCCTGATAAAGGCCGCAGCCTCTTTCTTTGGAGGTGAGGAGGAATGAAAAAGCGCCTCCCAGCGAGCAGGGTTTACATAGATGACATCCTCACGGGCTACTACGTGAAAAGTGAGGGCGATCTCGAACCCAACTACCTCATAACCCAGGACGCGAGGAAGGTATACCGCGTAAAGGTCGTGGCCACTGTCGTGAGGGAGCCTTTCCTGAGCGACGACGAGACCTATGGGAGGTTCCAGATAGACGATGGGACCGGGACGATATGGGTTCTCGGCTTCAGGGACGATACGAGGTTCGTGAAGCTCGTGAGCAAGGGCGACATAGTCCAGGTTATAGGGAAGGTCGCGGAATGGCGCGACGACAAGCAGATCCTCGTGGAGGGAGTTTCAAAGGTCCACCCCAACATGATGATCCTCCACCGCTTTGAAACCCTAAAGGAGAAGGCCGAGCACGCCATTAAGGCGAGGACAGCCTTCGACATATACAACCGCTACGGCATAACGGCAAAGGCCAAGGTCATAGCCAAGAACAAGGGCATTGACGAGGATCTCTTAGTGACGATAGACGAGCTGTACGCGATAATGCTCGAACGCAAGGCCTACGAGGAAGAGTTCCCTGAAGAGGAGCTCGAAGCCGCAGAAGAAGTGGAAGAGAACCCAGAGCTTGAGAAGGCCAAGAAAGCCGTTCTCGACCTCCTGAAGGAAAAGGGGAAGCCGCTCTCCCACAAGTTCATAATAAAGAAGCTTTCGAGGGAGGGCTTCGACGAGGAGACCCTTGAGGACGCGATAACGAGGCTGCTCGCAGAGGGGGAGATCTACGAGCCGGAGACTGGCTACTACGAGCCCCTCTGACCTTTGTATTTTATTTCCCCTCAGTACTGCTCCCTCATTGTCCTTATGACCGGGTCGTGAATGAGGGTCGAGGTTATGCTGTCCACCATCCTGAAGAACTCGTCCCTCCCCTTTTCTAAATCCATGTTCTCTATCCTTATCAGCCTGTACTCCTCTCCGAGTATCCACTTCCCGAGGACTATCTTCTCCCTTCCGTCTTTCCTCAGGTCTATCCTGAGGAGGCCATAGGGAATGTCAGCGGTCCACCAGTTGGCCCGGAAGGTCACCCTCCATCCAGCGTCTTTAACCGCCTCCTCAATGTCCCGGAGGGTTCTTCCCGGTCCGTGGGGGGTTTTGAAGGTCACCACAGTCCAGAGGCCTTCCCCTTCAAGTTTCCTGACGAGCTCATCCTTGAAGTTCATCCTATCACCTCACGAGTGCAGCCGTAAGGAACGCCAGTACGGCGAGGAATATGCTGACCTTTAAGAGTATCTGGGAGCGGTGGGCGGTCTTCCTGTCCTGGGAGCGGAGGATTATCAGTGAGGCGTAGAGGATCAGCGCGTCCACTGGCAGCATCGAGTAGTAGCCTAAGCCGACCCCACTTTTTATCGGAAGGAACGATGCTATAACTGTTGCGATGCCAAAGGCAGAACCCACTACCGAGGCCCTCCTCTTTCCGAGGAGTATGGGGAGCGTCCTCGCCCCCTTGAGGGAGTCGCCCTCGAAGTCCTCCACGTCTTTTATCACCTCCCTCGCAACGTTCACGAGGAAGGCGCAGAGGGCGAGGGTTCCGGCGAGCCCTATCCTGCCCACCGCCACCGCACCGTAGAGGGGGGTCGCCCCGGTGAGGGCCGCAACCGCGAGGTTCCCGACGAACGGGAGGGGCTTCAGCTTCCACGCGTACAGCACCATCGTCACGTACGCGAGAACCGCGAGGAGGAAGGCGGGCAGGTTTATTAGGAGGGCGAGTGAGAGGCCCACCGATAGGAGGAAAACTGAGTAGTAGAGAGCAACTCGTCTCTCCATAGCGCCCCGGGGCAGCGGTCTCTCCGGCCGGTTTATCTTGTCTATCTCGTAGTCGAAGTAGTCGTTTATCGTGTTGCCCCCGCCGCAGCCAAGGGCAACCACGAGGAACACGAGGACTGTCCTTAGAAGTCCGGGCAGGTGGCCCACAGCCACCACCGAGCCGAGTATCCCAACCACCCCGGCGAGCGTGCAGTTGTGGGGTCTCGTTATCTCAATGAAGGCCTTCACTTCCATTTGACTCACCTTTGCCCTCAACAGTCTTTTAAAGCTCCTCCCTCCGGATGAGCCCCAACTCCTCTCCCCCCTCGGTGACCCTGATCCTGCCGAAGCGAAGCTCCTCCGCCTTAGAGAGCTCATCTTCTGATAGGGGGGTCAGGATCTCAAGCTTCCCCTCGCTTAGGCGGGGCCACTTTATTATGCCGAGCCCGAGACAGAGGCCGTTCCCATCAATAAAGCCAACGAGAAGGTTGCTCAGTGTTTCAAAATCGACCGCCCTGAGAACCGACCGACTGCAGGGCTTTCTATCTTCCCCTGCCTTCACCACAGTGTAGACCCCATCGGACTCCCACCCCGCGAGGACGACCCAGTCGCAGAGCCTTGAGAGCAGTTCCGCTTCCTCCTTCGTAATGGCCCTCCCAGAGAAGAGGCTGGTTCCGCTGATCCTCATCTCGTGAACGTCCACCTCCACGTACCTCGAAGGGGAGAAGTACTCCCTCCACTTGGCCTTTCTGATCTCCCTCCTCTCTCCAGGGCTATGTCTCTTAGCCCTTGGGCTCCTCTCAAGGACTACGACGTCACTGAAGCGGGCCGCGAGGGCCGCGAGACCGTTGTCATCCCCAACTATTGCAACGACGTCTGGCTTGATGAGCTCCATCTTGAGCCGCTTGAGCTCCGCCCCGGCGCCCCTTACGTAGCCCGTGGTGTCTATCAGGATGTAATCAGCAACCTTAGAGCCGATCTCCCAGAGCCTTCCGACCCCAACAACCATCTCGGCCAGGTGCTGTGAAGGGGTTGTGGTTCCTATGAAGTAGTGGGCTAAGGGTTTGGGTTCAACTGAGCCACTGGACCCATCCACAAGTGCCAGGCTTACCGTTGCTGGAGGGAGCAGGCTCTTCTGGCCTATGTCGCTGTCAACAACGGCTACGGAACGGCCGAGCTCCCAGAGGGATCTCGCCACGAACTTCACTGCCGTGGTCTTTCCGCTGTCCACGTTCCCCACAAACATCACCGTCCCACCATGCAGGGCTGCCAAGCGCTCTACGAGCTCGATCCTATCGCGGGGGACGTCCTCGGTGTAGTCAGCTTTGTTAACCGCCTGCACCCCCTCACCCCAGATATGAAAACCGGACAGCCTTATAAACCTCTCCGTTCCAGCCCTTCATCCGCTTTACAAAACCCAAGGCAAAGGTTTAAAATAGCAAGATAGTAACAGGGATGGGGGTGGGCCAATGCAGAACCAGTTAACCCCAAAGCAGATGAGACTGCTGAGGAAGCTTTACGATGAGGGGAAAACGATAGAGGTTCACACCGTTGAGAAGACGCAGGACGAGCTGGCGGAGGAGCTCGGCATAACAAGGCAGGCCCTGAGCAACCATCTCAAGGTACTCAAGGAGCTCGGCTACATAAGGACGGGAAGGGGTTTCATAGACCTAACGGAGAAGGGCCTTGAGCTGCTCGGCGAAAGGAGGGGAGACGTCTTCGTGTTCGTGCGCATAGAGCCGACGAAGAGGAAGGGGATCTATGAGAGGATAAAGGGCCTAAGGATAAAGAGGGTCTACCGCGTCACCGGCGACGTTGATCTCATCATAGAGGCCGACAAGAGCCAGCTCGACGAAATACTTGAGGAGATAGCCTCCATGGATGGGGTAAAGGAAACCAACACCCACGTTGTCCTCGAAGCGTTCTGATCTTTTAACTTTTGAAAGGCATGTGAAGTCGCCAAGAAACAACCTGCGGAAAGGTTAAGTACATCCTCTCCACCTATATTACAGGTGGTGTCTTTGGCATCGGGTGGGGATCGGGCGAATCAGCTCGTCAACAAGTTCGCGGTTTCCCTAACGAGGGGGAAGATACTCGGGTACGTTACGGACATAAACGTCGAGGTCGAGGGGCCGAAGTTCTTCTTCATCCTCAAGATGAAAGTCGTCGAGAACCTCGGAAAGGGGCAGGGCATATTCTCCAACGAGACAAAGCTCAGGATCGAGCCCAGGGATATCGTGAACGTCGGGCCCGACGTGATAGTCCTCGGCGACGGGCAGGTTCCGCCCCTCAGGGAGATCGAAAGGCTCGTTCAGGTCAGCGAGGAGTACGAGAGCCTCCAGTCACAGCTCAGGGAAAAGGAAAGCCTGATAAAGGAGCTGAAGGAGGAGAACTCGCAGCTGAGGCTCCAGCTCGACGACGCCAACAGGGAGCTGAGGCGCTGTGAGGTCATGAAGGAGGACTTCGAACACCTGAAGGAGCAGATCGTCAGGCAGGAGGGGCAGCTTGAGATGGCGAGGGAGTACATAAAACTCTTGGAGGGCATGAGGCACGATATAGACAGCATGAAAGAACTCCTCGACAAACTCGTCTCGGAGGCCCTCGAGAGTACAGTCAGGGGTGTAATAGACGAGGAATTAAATGCAAGGGGCCTTAAAAAGACGGGCTTCCTCTAATGGGGGCCCTCTTTTCAAGCGGTTGGATGAGAGTGGGGGTTATCGTCCGAAGAGCTCGAGGCACACCCTGCACTCATCGGGATTAAGCTCCGGGTCGATCAGGGCATGGAACCGACAGAAGTAGCCCCTACCAAGCCCGTAGAGTGTTATCTCAACGAGCCGGGCGTGTATCCAGTATTCATCTGGCCTCCTCTCGATTATCTCGGACGCGAGGGAGCGCAGTCTCTCCTCAAGGTCGGGGAATGAAGAGAGCTCAACCAGGGCTCCCCTCTCCTTTCGCAGGTACCGCGAGACCGCCGGCTGGGTTATGTGGAGGAGTTCTGCCACCTCCGCCTGCCTGAGGCCCTTCTCCCTAAGGATTTTAACGAGCCTCCCCCTCAGGGCGGGATAAACGTAGCGTGAGGCGACTTCAAAGGCGCTGGTTCTCATGGTTTTTCATATGACGGGCGGAATATTTAAGGCTTTTCAAGGGCCTTAAGTTCTGCCATCATCTCCCTAAACTTTTCATTGCTCATTCCGATGAGCCTCTTCGCGCCCTTCAGGGTTATCGTCTTCGCGAGGGTTTTCCTCATCATCGGGTTCTCAAGCGGGGAGAAGCCGTACTTCACAAGGATTCTGAGGGACTCCGGATATGCCTTCAGCAGTTTGGCCACATTGGTGTCTTCCGTTATCTCCTCAAGCCTCTCGTCGCACTCCTTGACCTCCATGCTGAGCTCCTTCGAGCTTTCGGTTTTAGTCACTCTCAGCACGAAGAAACCGGCCGCTTCTTTGATCTCGACATCATAGCCCGCTCCCCCAAGCTTGGGCAGTATATCCACGAAGGGTTTGTCGCCGATTACTTCGAGTGTTTCTCCAGTTCCGAGCTTCTCCAGGGCCTCGATTATCATCAAGGCCGGTTGCGGAGCTTTAAGACCGCGCACGTCCAACAGCATCTTTTCCACCGTCCTATTTATGACGCACGGAATATAAACTTTATTGGACAAATTTGTCCAAAAATGCTTATAAGCGCTGCATGACACTCGTCATGAGGTGCAAAAATGACCGAACTGCTCAACACTCGCGAGTACAAAAAGGAGCAGCTCAAGAGGCTTCTACTTAAGATTCACAGGGGAGAAAACGTTGAAACACTCAAAGATGAGTTTAGACAGGTTTTAAGCGGTATATCGCCCCTTGAGATTCCCCTCATGGAACAGGAGCTCGTGAAGGAAGGGATCTCGGCGAAAGACATAGCAAAGATGTGCGATTTACACGTCGAGCTCTTCCGCGAGGCGGTCAAAGGTACTGACGAGCTTGAGGAGAAGGATTTGCCGGACGGCCACCCGCTCAAGACCCTCTATCAGGAGAACAAGGAGATAATGAAAGATGCGGAGATGCTCAACCTCTACGCGAGGACTTTAGCGACTACAAAGGGCGGGCGCATGAGGGAGGAAATCCTCGGCGTCCTTGAGGATATAGTGAAGGATTTGAGAAAGGTCGGTTTCACCCACTACAACCGCGAGGAGATGCTCACATTCCCCTACATCGAGCGGAGAGGTTTAACTGCCATAGCGACCGTCCTCTGGACTAAGCACGACGAGATAAGGTTCATGGTGAGGCACCTCGCCGGCCTTTTGAGGAAGAGGGACGAGATGCCCTGGGAGGAGTTCGTTGAGCGCTTTAAGAACAAGGCAAGCGAAGCTTCCTTCGCTCTCAGCGACATGGTCTTCCGCGAGAACAACATCTACTATCCGACGCTTAGAGCTTTACTCAGCGAGGGCGAGTGGATGGCAATTAGAATGCAGGAGGAAGAGATAGGCTTCTACAAGGTTGACCCGCCGGCCTGGGATCCGGATGATGGCGTCAGGCCGCTTCACCCGTGGGAAATTAACCCGGAACTGAGCGTTGAGGAGCTTTTGAACCTTCCAAAGGAGGTCCAGGAGGCCCTTAAAGGCCAGCCGCTGGAGTTTGATAAAAGCGAACTCAAGCGGGATGGCGACATAGACCTTGGAACGGGCTACGTGGGCGTTGAGGAGCTGAAGGCCATCTTCGAGGCCCTTCCGGTTGATGTGACCTTCATAGACAGGGACGACAGGGTTAGGTTCTTCTCTCCTGGCGAGAGGATATTCGACAGAACCTTTTCCGTCCTCGGAAGGCCCGTCCAGCTCTGCCACCCGCCGAAGAGCGTCCACATCGTGAACAAGATCCTCAAGGCCTTCAAGGAGGGCAGGAAGAAGGAGGCCACCTTTTGGCTCAGGCTTGGAGAGAAGTACGTCTACATCAGATACTTGCCCCTCTTCGACGGGAACGGGGATTATCTCGGGACGCTTGAGATGACGATGGACATCAAACCGTATAAAAGGATAGAGGGAGAAAAGAGGCTGCTCGACTGGAGGGATTGATATGAGGGGAAGCGAAAGGACATTCAGGGGGAGGCTTGAGCGCTTCCAGGAGCTCCTTCAGGAGAACGACATAGACGGGGCCGTCATAAGGACGCTTTCGAGCTTCATCTACTTCACGGGCACGAAGTGGCTCCGCCCGAGCCTTTTGATCCCGGCAGAGGGAGAGCCCGTAGTCTACGTCGTCAAGGGCGAGGCGGAGCTCTTCAGGGAGAGGAGTTGGATAGAGAACGTCGTTGAGTTCCAGCGCGTTGAGGACCTCATGGCTGGAGTAGTGACCTGGATACACACGAACGGCTTCCAGAGGGTCGGCCTTGAGTTCAGTGTGGAGAGGGACTCCTACCTGCTCTTCTACAAGCTGTTCCAGAGGCTCAACCCGACGGTCGAGGTCGTTGATATACTCGACCTGACGATGAGGCTGAGGATGATAAAGGACGACTGGGAACTCAACAACATCAGAAAAGCTGGAAAGATAGCACAGAGGGGCATGGCCGTCGCGGAAGAGGCCATAAAACCTGGGAAGAGCGAGCTTGAGATTGCCGCCGAAGTCCTGAGGGAGCTCATGCTCAGTGGGAGCGAGGACCCAAAGGTCTACGTCTCAACTACTCCACGGGCACACGCAGAGCCCTTCAGAGACCTGAGGGTGAAGGAGAACGGCGTCGTTACGGTGGTCATAGGAACTGACTGGAACCACTACTACGCCAACACCGCGAGGACTTTCGTGGTCGGAGAACCCGGAGAGAGGGTTAGGGATGCCGTAGCAGTTAAGGAAGAGGCCCTCACGCTCGCCCTTGAGGAAACAAGGGTCGGAGTCACGCTCAACGCCGTTGAGAGGAAGCTTGCGGGCTTTTTCAAGGGGAGGGGCTTTGGTGATGCCTACATCGCCGGCTACACACACGGCGTTGGCCTCTTGATAGAAGAACTCCCGATGCCCACCATTGTCGTCCCGACGAGGGCGGCGAAGGTTGAGGAGAACATGGTGCTCAGCATTATCCACGCACCGCTGATGATCCCCGAGGGCGCGATAAAGCACGAGGATACGTACATTGTGAAAAAAGACGGGCTGAAGAGGGCTACATGAGTCTCCCATTCCTCTCCCTCCACCGCAAGCCCAAAATTTTTAAAGGTCGCGGGGTAATCCGGGAGCGCGCGGGGGTTGCCGAGTCTGGTCAAAGGCGCGGGATTTAGGGTCCCGTCCCGCAGGGGTTCGCGGGTTCGAATCCCGTCCCCCGCACCAGCAGTCAATCGATGTCCCTGAGCTTTCTGATCGTTCCGCCCTTTATTCTAACGTACCCCCTCCTCTCAAGTAAGCGGAGGAGCTCCCAGATGAACTCCCTCGACGAGTTTATAACGAGGCTGCCCTTCTCAGTGGGTATCTCAACCGGCAGGGCTCCGGTGAACAGCTTAACGAACCTCTCAGCTTCCACTCTTCCGTTCCCAAGGGCCTTCAACAGCTCCCTCGCCACTATGGCCCTGCTTATCAGACCGAAGTACACCCTGAGCAGCGGGCCCTCTTCAAAGTACTTCCCAGCTATCGTCACTGCCTCGTTTATCCTCCCCATGTCCAGCTCCCCGATGTCGAACTCGTACTCCATCGTTAGATCCGTGAAAACGAACTGCTTGGCCGCTTTCTCAACGGCCTCGGGGTTTTCAACGAGGTCGTAGGGGAACTTGAACTGGAACTTCACCCCCTCCACATCCGCACCATCCTTAAGCCGAACTGTGCCATCGGAGTACTCAATAACACTGGCCCTCATGAGCTGGTCGAGGACTTCGCCGACCCAGGGCCCCTCCGAGAGCAGGGCTTCAACGTTTTCACCGCCCTTGAGGTGCTCCACAACGTGTTCCACGCTCTCCTTAAAGCTGGTGTAGCCTTCCACAAGCCTATCCCTATCCACGCCTTCCATTTTCTCTATCGCGGCTTTTATCCCATCCAGGGTTCCCTCAATAACGTAGCCTATGAAGCTCTCGCTTCCCGCGTGAGTTTTAACCTCGAAGGAGACCCCCTTCTCCCTGAACTCCGCCGACAGCCTTTCCTTGACTTTCTCGCTTTTAGTTACGAGCCTCATAACACCACCGTCGAGAAAAGGCTAAAAAGCCTTATAGACCTTTGGTTCTTGGGTGAAAGGATGGGCGAGAAGCAGTACCTCCTCGATAAAACCTTGGGGAGCTGGAAGGGGAAGAGGATAGCGGTTGGAATAGGAAGCGACGCGAGCTTTTCCGGCGTCTTAGAGGACTTCGACGAGGAAGTGATCCTCCTCAGGGACGTCACGGACTACGCTGGCAACAAGGCGAGGGAGCTGATGGTCAAGATAGACGACCTCAACTGGATAACCCTCCTTTAGGGTGGTAGCATGAGGGCAGTGGCTTTCGTGGGCTTTAAGAAGAGCGGGAAGACAACTACAGTCGAAGCCGTTGCAAAGGTTCTCAGGGAGAGAGGCTACCGGGTCGCGATAGCGAAGAGCATGCATGCGAGCTTTGACAGGGAGAACAGCGACACATGGCGCTTTTCGCGGGTTGCCGACGAGGTGGTGGTGAGGGCTGAGGACACTGATGCACTCCTCTTCAGGGCCAAAGACGTTAACGCCCTCCTCTCAATGGTCTCAGCTGACTTCCTCCTTTTAGAGGGCTTCAAGTCGATCCAGCACGTTCCCAAAGTTATATGTGCGAGGAGCAGGGAAGAGGTTGGGGAGCTCAACGACGGCCTTGCCATAGCGGTCAGCGGGGTCATAGCCGGGAGTGGCATCGAAAAGGTAGACGGCCTCCCGGTTATAGACGGCACGAAGGAGCCGGAGAAGTTAGCAGACCTCGTCGAGAGACGGGCTTTTATGCTCCCCAACATAGACTGCGGTCTCTGCGGCTTCAGCTGCGCTGAGATGGCGAGGATGATAGTTAAGGGCGAGAAAGCCCTGAAGGACTGCGTTGTGCTCAGTTCAAAGCCTAAAGTCACCGTGAAGATAGACGGCCGGGTTCTCCCCATGAGGGACTGGGTTCAGGAGCTCGTTGAGAAGACGGTAAAGGGCATGCTCTCGGCCATGAAAGGTTACCGCGAGGGCAGGAAGATCGAGATTGTGATAAGGGAAGAGTGAATGTTTACTTTTGTAAAGTATTCTGGTCGAGTAATCCGGATGTTTATGCAATATTTTCGCACTTTCTGTTCATATACTGTATAATTTTTTGACTAACCTGGATGTTGTGGGTATCTTTTGGTTAACACCGTTGTAAAACTTTACGACCGCAAAGTATATAACCGGGCACGTGCTTAGAGATGTTCTGAAGTGTCCCTAACGTTACACCCAGGGGGACATGATTGGGGTGAATGAACATGAAGTGGAAAGCCATTGGAATCGTTGCAATTTTGGTTTTTGCACTCGTCGCCAGCGGCTGTCTTGGCGGCGGAGGCACCAGCTCAACAAGTTCCACCTACTCGGGAACCATAACACTCTACACCGGCGGAACCAGCGGTGTTTACTATCCGCTCGGTTCAAAATACGCCGAGCTGCTCAACAAGGCCGGCATTAAGGCCAAGGCAGTGACCAGCGGCGCGAGCGTCTCAAACGCCAAGGCAATCGGAAACGGGGATGCCCAGGCTGCAATAATGCAGAACGACGTTGCCTACTACGCCTACAACGGCCTCTACATGTTCCAGGGCAAAGCCATAAAGAAGCTCCGCGGCGTCGCCGCGCTCTACCCTGAGACGGTTCAGTTCGTTGTTAAAGCAGACAGCAACATAAAGACCCTCCAGGACCTCAAGGGTAAGAAGGTCGCCATAGGTGCCCCTGGAAGCGGAACCGCAGTCGCGGCCGAGCAGATACTCAAGGCAGCGGGCGTTTGGGACAGCATCCAGAAGGTCAACCAGAAGTTCAGCGAGGCCGCCCAGGCCCTCAAGCTCGGCCAGATAGACGCGGCCGTTATAGTCTCGGGCGCACCAACCCCGGCAATCACCCAGATAGCGGTTACGACACCCGTCAGGGTCATCCCGATCCCGGACGACATCCTCAATAAGCTCAAGAGCGAGGGCTACATCTTCTACGTCAGGCAGAACCTCCCGAAGGACACCTACAAGGGAATGACGGAGGACACTCCGACGGTGGCAGTTAAGGCAATTCTCGTTGCCAGCGCGGACCTCCCAGACAGTGTTGTCTACAACATGGCCAAGGTGCTCTTTGACAACGTCGACCAGCTCAGGGCCGTCCACCAGAAGGCCCGCTTCATAAGCCTCAACACAGCCCTCGACGGAATGAGCATTCCGCTCCATCCGGGCGCCTACAAGTACTATCAGGACAAGGGGATAACCGTACCCGACAAGATCAAACCGCCCAGTGGGTGAACGCCTTGCGCAGGGCCTTTCTCTTTCTTTTGTTGGCGGTTTCCGTTCTTCTCGTCTTCCCCGTCAACGCCCTCGTGATTACCGATTCTAACAATTCATACGTGGCTCCCGTGGGGGATCTCTGGATGAGGATAGAGTACAACCACAGCGTTGAGCACAGCGAGGTCATCGAGATCATAGAGGTGAACTCCAGTGGGATGTTCGTGAGGGAGATGCTCTGGAGTGATTTCGGGGCAGGTCTCCCAGAGGACATCCAGGGCCTCAAAGACGGCTACTACTACAAGAAGATCGATCAGCCCCTCGGGAAGAGCCTTGACTACTGGTTCATACCCTTCAACAGGGCTAAAATAAGCGTGAACAACAGGACCGTGCTGACCCCTAAGGGTCCGGAACTCGTCCACATACGGGTTGAGAGATGCCCGCTCCTGCTTGTAATGCTGGGGAGGTGCTAAGAATGAGTGAGATCGTTGAAAAAAACGAAGGAATAAATGTGGAAAAGGTTGAGGAGGTCATAAGCAGGACGAGAAAGCTGCCGCCTTCATTGGAGAGAATCGTGACGATCGCCGCGGTTCTCATCGGTATCTACGAAATCCTCTTCATATTCAACTTCAACGGCGCCTTCTACGACATGCTCTCAAGGGTCGGCATAAAGCTCTCCTTCCTTCTCTACGCACTCCAGAGCGAACAGGGTGAGGCCTTCGTCCTGGCCATGATACTCGTCATAGCTTTCCTCCTCTACCCCCTCAAGCGCTCCAAGAAGTACATGAACAGGGTCAGCTTACTGGATTACACGCTCATAGCTCTAAGTCTGATAGCAATGTTCTACCTGTTCTTCAGGTATCCTGCATACGCGAGAACGGCGGACGTTTACTGGTACGACATTATATTCGGCCTCCTCGCCATAGGGATCGTCCTGGAGGCGACGAGACGCGTGATTGGATGGGTCTTGCCTGCAGTTGTCCTGGTCTTTCTCGTCTACGCCATACATAACGTAGGGTTCAACTGGAAGATGTTCACGGAGCACATGTACTTAGCGAGCGAGGGGCTCTTTGCGACTCCGCTCTACGTCATGACCATCTACGTTTTCGCCTTCATATTCTTCGGGGCGTTCCTGCTGAAGATAGGCATCAGCGACTACATAACCGAGTTCATGATAAGTCTATTCGGTTCAAGGCCCGGTGGGCCCGCAAAGGCCGCCGTCATAGCAAGCGGTCTGATGGGAACGGTGAGCGGGTCGAGCGTGGCAAACGTCCTCACTACTGGGACTTTCACGATACCCCTCATGAAGAAGGCCGGCTACCCGCCGGAGATAGCCGGAGCCGTTGAGCCCGTGTCCTCAACAGGCGGACAGCTGATGCCCCCGATAATGGGCG
The DNA here is from genome assembly GCF_026991495.1 of Thermococcus sp. GTDB lineage: Archaea > Methanobacteriota_B > Thermococci > Thermococcales > Thermococcaceae > Thermococcus. The sequence goes on from NZ_JALXBJ010000050.1 coordinate 26,839, forward strand.
CTGCAGCATTCATAATGGCCGAGTTCTTGGGCGTCCCCTACAACAAGATCATAATCGCGGCCGTCATCCCGGCGCTCGTTTACTACTCCGGGGTCTATCTCTTCATAGACAGGGAGACCAAGAGGTTAGGTCTTAAGGGCATGCCCAGGGAGCACTTCAAACCGCTCAACTACTTCATCCGGAAGAGCTACATACTCCTTCCGATAGTCGTCATCACGGTCGCCCTCGTCTGGGGAATCCCCGCCCACATCTCGGCAATATCCTCACTCGGAGTTGCCATCTGGGTCGCATGGGTCTCCAAAGATGAGATAAAAGGAAACGAAGCGCTGTACGTTGGAGTGGTGTTACTCGGCACCACACTGATGTTCCTCGGATACGGATGGCAGATCCTCCTCGCGACATCGCTCGTCATGATAGGGCTCGCGGCCGTAAAGAAATGGGCGGAGTTCAACGAGAAGCTCTACATAACCCTGCTCTTCCTGCTCTTCATAGCATTCGGCCAGGCCATCGGGATGAGCAAGGAGAACCTCCTCTTCCTGACGGGAATCTTTGGAATAATATTCTCACTCATAGTCGGCCTCATCTCGAAGAGCCCGGGTGGAAGGAGCATGTACTCAGCCACCTACGAGTCCATGATAGAAGCCGGCAAGACGAGCACAGCTGTTATGCTTGCGGCGGCGAGTGCGGGCCTGATCCAGGGCTCCCTAACGATAACCGGCCTCGCGAACTCCCTCGGTTACAAAATGGCGGCCATCACCGGCGGAAACCTCTGGCTCCTCTTAATAGTCACGATGATATTCAGCCTGATCCTCGGAATGGGCGTTCCAACGACCGCAAACTATATCATAACCTCACTCGTCATGGCGCCCGCGATATACCAGGCGGTGCACAATATAGCCCCCTACAACCAGCTCGTTCCGGGCTTTGGGACGTTCATCGCCCTCTTAGCTGCCCACTTCTTCGTCTTCTACTTCGGGATACTGGCCGATATAACCCCGCCGGTTGCCCTCGCGAGCTATGCGGGTTCAGCGCTTGCCGGCGGCGACTTCTGGAAGACTGCCTTAAACGCGGTCCGCTATGCAGTGGCCGGCTACATAGGGCCCTACATCTACTTCACCCACCCTGAGATGTTCATAATAACGGTTAAGCACTGGACACTCCTGACAACGGGACAAGTCCTCTACGACCTCTTCGGGACACTGCTCGTCATGTACCTGCTCGCCATCTCGTTCACGGGCTGGTTCAGAAAGCACCTGAGGCTTGAGTGGAGGAGCCTTGCCGGACTTGTAGGCATTGTCTCGGCAACGCTCAACCCGATAGCCGTAGGAAGCGGCGTGGCCTTAGTTTTGCTCTTCCGGTTCCTCCCGGAGAAGTGGGTCGTGAGCAGCTGAGGGGTCCATTAACTTTTTAAATTTTCCCAATGATGGATGGGTTGCCGGTGATAGGATGAAGTGGGGGCTGACACTCCACGGCGGAAAGCACCACGGAGAGCACATCGTCTTCGAGGCTGAGAACTCCGATGAGGCAAGGCGAAGAGCCATCCAAGAGATGAAGAAGAGGAACGCAATGGTCTTTGAGCTTGAGATACTTGGCTGAGGCCCTTTTATGTTCTCCATTGCCCGTTTCTGCTCGCTGTTTTTTGTTCATTAGAGCATTTTTAAGGACAGTAAAGCTTTTAAAAAGGAACTCATGTCTATCACTCAAGGTGATACATTGGGGGTGATTGAATGCTGGCGAGAATACTCTACTATCGGGAAAGGGAGATGCCGTGGGAGATCGTAGTACCCGCAAACGATTTCAAGAAGGCCGACAGGATAGCGAGGGAAAGGATGAGGGAGTTCAACGCGGTCTCCTACGAAGTCGAACTCATCTAACGTTCTCTTCTCAATTTATGGTTTGTAAGGGGAATGACGTCTTAAAGCCAGTTCTAAGTCACTCCTGCCACTGAAAGCGTGATTCCATTCTCCTTTTGGAGAAGCTTAGAGCGGGCGCTGTTCTCAAGAAGTGTGGCCCGCCCGTAACCCCCGCCTTCATCCCAGCCAGACGGCAGAATCAGACGGGTTAACCCAGGCGGGCTTGTACCCGGTCTGGGTTTCCCGCGGTCATCGCGCTCCGTAACGCGGAAAGCCCTCCCACGGGGACCTCGCTGAGACCGGGCTGTGGCCCCCGCATCGCCCCCCGGTTCATTCTCCCCGGGGTCCTCGCGCGGGGGCATCGTTAAGTTGGCCAACGTGCTTAAAAAGGAATGGGTGGGGTAGTCCCACAGTGCCGCAGCTAACTGAAAGCGCTCCCCTCAGGCGGGTTGCGAGTGCGAAAGGTTTTTAAACGCTCTCCTTCCCCTAATATCGGGCCCCGGTGGTGTAGCCCGGTCAAACATGCGGGCCTTTCGAGCCCGCGCCCCGGGTTCAAATCCCGGCCGGGGCACCAGAACGGCGTTTCTCTCAGCTATACATCCTTCTATTGTTGAGAGCCGCTCTAAAATGGCGTCTTCAATGAAACGAGACCTGTTATAAGTTGCGCTGTCCAAGAGTTTGAGGACCTCTGGATCCAAAGTAACATGCACTGGAATTCTACGCCTTCTCGGTCTTCTTTGAGGCATGTAACGCACTCTCCAGGCCTCTTTTTGTGTGGCCACACGTGGCCATGTGTAGCCATATAGAAAAGCTTGGCGCCCCAAGGATATAGATGTTGCGGTCATGAGGATCACCACAGCTCGGCGACTTTGCCGATCTCGAACTTCCACATCTTGGCCAGGTTCTCCATTCTCTCAGAGAAGCGGTCGGAGAGTTTGTACATTCCCCTATCCTCGTAAACCATGCCGAGGGCGAGAAGTTTCTTCAAGACCCTGAAGTAGAGGACCTTATCCGCTCCATCAATGCCGAGTGCCTCTTGGTACTCGTCTTTGAAGAGGCCTCCGTTCTTTTTCATGTACTCAACGAGCCTCTTGGCTATTTCGAGGGTTTTGCCCTCGAATAGGAGTTCGAGGGTGCTGGAGGGTGGTTGGTAGACTGGAACTCTTATCTCGATATAGTCTGGAAACTTTCTCCTGCGGGGCATTATACCACCTCTGTTACTTCATTAACAGTGCTTATATTTTTCAGGCGCCAGGACGCTTCGGGAGTTGTGGGGAATAGGTACAGGTGGTGTATATTATGCCGGCTTTTCCAACTAATGAAGTTGGTCATACGGGAAAGGTTCTGGAAAAAGAATGATACTATACAGGGAGTGTTAGTATTCATAAAGTTCTTATACAACTCCTCGAAAGTCTTCATCCGAACCTCAGCCATCACCCGCGCCCCCTTCTATATATTTGCAAGGCTTCTGCGGCAATCAGAATCTTTTCCCGAGCATCCTTCCAGTTCTCAGCCCACACTTCAACATCAAAGCATTCCTCCGTCTCATCCACGCCCTCAAACCCATCCTCTGCTATCACGTCATCCAGATCCATCCACTCACCATCGACCTTACAAATCGTGAACTTGTACCTACGAGGCATCATCCCCTCCCCCCTTTGAGGAGTAGCTCTAAATCCGTCCTGAGTTCCTCCAAACCATCCGAGACGATCAACTCATCCACGTCCAGGATAGCGTAATAATCCCGCTTCTTCCCCTCGTACCGCTTCTCAAACCTCGGCCTAACGTGAAGCACGTCAAACATGATGAACTTCCTGTTCCCGATGTTCACGAAGTAGTACACCGGAATACTGAGCAACTGCGCCAGGCGCCGGATCCTCAAGAATTGATGCCCATTCAGCTCCAACTCGAACCCATTGAACGTTCTCTCGCTCTTGTACTTCAGTTCAAAAGCCGCCCTGAAGTCCTCCCCCCTGTAACGCCCGAACTTATCATAAACCGGCAGGTAGAGGATCGAATCAACGTCCGTCATCCTGTACTGGTTGTTGAAAAGATACTCGATGAGTCGGCTGAACTTCATCCTGTTCCTCCCGTCCCTGACGAGCCGCTCCATGTAATCAAAAGCCGGGTCGTAATAATTCGGCCCGGCCCGAACGTTAGTATAAACCATCTCCGCCCGAGCCGCAACCATCACTCCTCACCCCCAAGGAGGACGGCAATAACATCTCGCATGATGTCCTTCCTGTACGTCCGCTGGAAGGCTTGAACGCGCTTCTTCAGCCCCTTAGCCGCCGCGAGGATTCTCCTGCGCTCCCTCCGCTCGTTCTCCGAGTACAGTTCAAGAGCCGTCTGAAAACTCATGAGAACACCTCCAGAAGGGAGATCTGGAGAGTGGGTTTAACCTCGGGCCTGGAGCGCTCCTCCCCCTCAAGGAGTTTTTTGAGATAGGCAATCTCCTCACTCCAGAACTTGCGCTTTTCCTCCGGAGCTTTTTCAAGAGCCTCTAAGAGGCTCTCTGGCGAGACCGAGAACCCGTAATTCTTCCTGGTCGGGTGCTCGTCCGCGAGGAATTTCACGAGTTCCTCAAAACTCTCAAACTTCTCTGTCTTTCCTGAGTTCGTGTAGCCTGAGAAGAGCCTTTCAACGTCTCTCGCCGAGTAGCCGGTTCCGCGCTTGTACTTCCTGATGACCCAATATGAGTTCCCCTTATGAGAGTACATTCCCAATTCACTTGCAAGGATCCATACTTCGTTAATCTTGTTATTCATGCCCTCACCTCCCTTCTCCTTATCGCGTTCAGAACGTCGCGGAGGGCCGAAGCGTAGCCCTCCCACCACGTCGGATCCTCCCGGCGAAGCTTCGCGCTGAAGGCCTCTTCCTCCGCTTCGCGAATCTCCCGCTCGAGCCACGTGATGAGGTCCGGCACTTCCTCCACCTGCTCAATCACCCTCTCCAGCTTCGCCTTCTCCTGAGCAACCCAACTCCAAAACTCATCCTCCACCTCAGACATCGGCCTTCACCTCCAGCTTCTTCGTTAAGGCGCGCATGGCAACGCGCCGCAGGTTAGAAACGAAAGCCTCATTCCAAGCCGACTCGTGCTCCTCTATCACTGCCAGAACCGCCCTCCTCCTGTCGGCCGGGTCAACCCGTTCAAGGGCCTTCTCCAGCCGCCGGCTCACTTCAGTCTCAACGAACTCCTTGGCCTGCTTGCCCCTCCTCTGCTCAATGAGCCGGGCGTACTCAGCATACGCAATCTCGAGAACAGCAGAGAGGTACTGCTCAGCGGTCTTCCCGCTCTTGAGGGTCTGGACCTGTGGGACAGTCTTAGCGACGGCCTCCCCAACGAGGAGACCCTTCGCGGCCTTGAGTGTGTCCTCACGGTAGAGTTCATAGTCAATCAGCAGAACCGGGCCATCACTCTTTTCAGGGCGCACGAGAACCCAACCCTTGAACTCTGGTGCAGTTCTCTTCGGGTAGAACCTCGTGGCATAGGTGTTCTTCTTGGTCGTCTTGACTTCAAAGGCAAGCTGCATCAGGCGCTTCATCTTCTTCTCGTCCCTCAGGTCGAGGACTTCCGCGCAGAGGTCAGCCCACGAGATGCCTTCCCTCGCGTGCTCGGCGAGAGCGCGGAGAAGCTTGCCCTCGTTGTAGGTATGAGCTGACCTCTCGCCCTTGAGCTCATAGTACTTCTGCTTCCAGGCTTCTGCTTCTTTCTCAGCCCTCTCGCGGGCCTGCCGCTCTTTTTCAAGGGTCTCAAGAAGAGAGGCTTTTTCCCGCTCCAACTGCTTAATGTAGTCCTCTTGATGCTTAACCTTGGCCTTTAGTTCCATCTTATCAGTTTTTCCTTCCGCGAGATCCACAAGCCAAGTAAGAAGCTCGGAGAATGGAACACCAAGCCTTTCTTTGAGAGCGTAGAGTCTATTGTATGTGGATTCTGGAGTAGGTGCCTGAAACTTCTTCAGGTCTTCGCCATATTTCCGTGGCCGTCCAGGGCCTGCTGTGCGTCGCTGGTACTTTCTCCTCGGCATTGATAACACCGTTAGGAACTGTTCATGTGATGAGCCTTCCAGAACTCCCAAAGCTCCCAAACGAACTCACCCCAAGGCTTTCGTCCCTTGGCCTGCTCCATTTCCTCGACTCTCTCAGGCGGAAGGAGGAATTCCACGCGCCGAACGGCATTATACTTCCGAGTTCTCGGCATCTTGGCCACCACCTTATGTGCTATTTGCCTGATTATGTGCAAATTACACATAAACCATACGGAAGGAAAGTTTAAAAGGTTTGTGTGGCTGGAAAAGTTCAGCGTTGGGCAAAACTGTTACCAAGTAATTTTTGGATACATAAATTAGGCCGAAATACTATATACAGTAATAATCTGAGGGTCTCAATTTTGCAACTTTTAAAAGTAATTAAATGTACAAAGATGCAAAGCTCTAAAAACGCTGGATTTTGCCAGAAGAGTGTTACTTTTCTCAGTTAAATCAACTAAAATTTATGTATCCAAAAATTCAACCCTCAAAAAAGAAGCCTTCAGAGAGCAGAAAACATGCCTTATCTCTTTTCTTTTCTCTTCTTTTTCGGGAATTAATATATATATGTATATATTAAACGTCCAAAAAAAGATATTTGAATCTTGCAGACGATGTGAGTTTCTCCAGTTCTTTTGGATCTGTGGTTGATGGATAATAGTCGAGGATAACCACTTCTATACTCTCATTAGTCCCGAGAGTTAAATCTCTGCGAATTCTCTGTGGAATAACAATGTATCCTCTGATTCCAACTCTAACAACCACAAAAGCTTGACCATAAACGTAAATCACTCCCTCTTCTTTGTTAGTTTGTATCTTTCTTATTATGATTTTTAAGTAGTCATCTGGCTCCAGCCTTAATACGTCCTTGATCTGTTTAGGAATACTAACCCTGCCGTCTTTATTCACCTTTGCTTGGAATTTTGCTAGTGGTTCTTTGGTTTCTTTCATTGGCTCACCTCTCTTTCTTGGGTAGGAATGAGAGAAGGTTGACTTTTGGGGGCTCTGGAGGTTTGGCGAATTTTGGTCTAACTCTTCTTTTGGTTGGAGAGAATAGGGCTTTTAGTAGGTCTCCTTCTCTGTATTCTTTGAGCATCCGTTTTTGCTCTGCGTATGGTTGAATTTCTTGGTTCTCTAGAAAGTACTCAGTTTGGTTTATGAGCTCTGCATTGATCCTTAGTGTATTGAGCATGATGTTGTACTCTTTTATTAATAGGATTTCCCTGAGTTTCGGATCTTTTATTAGCTTTGGATGGATGTAGTAGTAAGTATCAAGGTCAAAGAGTCTTGCTTTGTATTCTAAGAGTTCTCCTGGCTTTGTTGGTTTTGGGGATTTATCATCGGGTACTCCTTTTCCTTTGTTACCTCCAACGAGGTTAGCACCTGTTAGGGTAGTCACAGGGTCGGTTCCAGGAGTTAAAGGCAGTTGGGGGCTTGATTGGAATTCTCTGTTGAGGTTAGTGGCATAAATAACAATATCCTCTAGCCGTTCTTTTTCTCTGAATACTTCGAGGAACTGGCGGATTTTACCAATGTTTTGGGGTGAGGGTATGCCACTTTCAAAGTCTATCCAGATGTTAAAATATTCTTTTTTAATGTAATGCTCTGCTAGTTTTACAAGATCTCTCATTCCGAATTTAAGAGAGATAGGTACGAATATTGGCTTGTTGTTCCTGCTATTGAGTTTTTCAACACTCCAATCTACGTATTTGATATAATCTTCTAAATTAGCAATCCGCATGGATTTGTATTTTGGTTTTCCAGTTTCATCTTCTCCCACGCGAATGCTCTTCTTGACTTTCATGTTGGGAACTAAGAGAGCTATCGATGAGTATGCGTAGTAGTATGAAAGAAACCCTGAAAGTTCTTCTAAATCCTTTAAAATTTGAGGTCTAATTGGGTTGAAGCTCAATGTATATGTTAGGATTAAAGGAGATGCCCATCTTTTATATTTGAGAATGCGAGTTATTTTTCCATTCTCGTCTTCATCAAGTAAGGCGTTAACTGTGCTTTCTTGGAGTGTTGACGAGATTTCGTAAAAGAGAGTGTACTCTTCAAGAGCTCTTCTTTGTTCTTCAACTGTTTTCTGTGTTATACTGTTCACATTTAGGACTTTGATTGGTCTATCTATTGAGACACCGCCCAATTTGAATCGTTTAATGTTGAACTCAGAATTTTTGTCAAGGATGGCTTCTTTGATATTGAGAGCGGTTGTCATTGGTTGCACCCCCCAATCTCGTTGAGAGCCTTATCCACTATGAGTGAGTGAACTCTAAATTTAGAATTGTTAATTCTTTCTAAAATATTTACTGCTTCATCCTTGGTGTAGATATGGTATTCACAATAACAGCGGGCAATGAATCCAACTGTTCCGGTCATTTTTGATTTTATTCCTGATAACTTTTTTTCAATGATTCTCCGGGGACCGTCTTCGTCCAATATTAGGATAAAATCCCTTCCTTTTAGATGATATACAATAGCGATACCAATAACCTCGTGTTCTCCCTTTTCAATCTCGTTAATTCCTAAAAATGGCCTCACAATTTCCCCATAATTGAATGATAGGGGCTTTTCTCTGACTTTTGAGAGATCATCTTCAATAAAACGATAGTTTGGAGAATTCTCTATCTCTTTTTCTACCACAGGCCCAATAACAAATTTGAATTTCCTGCTGTTAATTATCTTTCTGAGGCCTTCTGGATGGTTTATGTCATCTAAAAAACAAATATAAAATGTTGAATCGCTTATAATCTCTTTTGTCATAGTGTTGCCTCCAAGAGTTCCTGATATTTGCTTTTACTAATAATGCCTTTTTTATACAATTCATATGCAAGATGCCTCCTACGGGCAGGAGCCATTAAGGAATTGTAGATTGAGGAGTACTTAGTCCAGTCTCTGAAGGTTGAGTATATTAATAGGAGTAGCTCTTCAACGTTTAATTGATCGTACATAAACCTGATAGCTTTTGCTATTGCGAGGAATTCCTTAAAAGATTCCTCATGAGAGTATTCTTTGAGAAGCTTCCTAAAAGCGGCTTTACCTTTTGGTGTTAGGGATATTTCCACAATCATCCTATTCACTAATGGAAGATCCCTAATGTAAAATTCGAATGCCTCTGGATAATATACCGGGTTTTTTAGAGCTTCATTTAAGTCGGGTGAGTATGGGCCATACTTATGCTTCTCAAACTTGATAATCTTTGAAAGGTCTGGAGCCACATTGCGAAGAATAAAGAACTCTTTATGGAGATGCAAATTGGTGGGAACGGGATTATCAACTACTCCAATGAGAAGAATCATGTACTGCTCTACCAACAACTCCCTCTCCTCGGGGGTGAGATCACTCCACGCCATTAACATACCCCCAATGTTCGATAATTTTAGCTTCTTGGTCGGTCATTGGCTCACCTCTATATGATGTCTTTTTGTTGGAGGAGGGTGATGTAGGCCTGGTATGTGAGAGGGCAGTTAATGAGGTCTTCAAACTTTTGGGGATCCTCGAGGTGGAGTTGTTTTTGTATTCTCCTCACTAAGTCGTCTCCGAGTTCTTTTTTGTCTTTGCCTCTGCTGAATACTGTCATTACTCGGGTTTTCTTGCCGTTCACGTAGAGGATGTATTTGGTGTGTTTTCCACCTTCTTTTTTCTGGAATCCTTTTTTGGTGAGGGCTTTTTGGATGTCTTTGGCTTTCATGGGTTCACCTCCACGTGTTGGAGGAGAGCTTCTCGCAATTCTTTGGCTTTGTCATCGAGGAGGTCTTCATCCTCTAACAGGTACTCTTCGATTAGGGCTTCGAAGACTTCTTCGGCGTCTTTTAGTGCTTCGTCAAGGGTTCGCCCGCACCCGTAGAGTTCTAGGTCTGGATTTTCGATGCACCATGTGTTGGTTTTGTGGTTGTACTCGATTTTGAGGGTGATTGGTTTTTTTAGTTTGTAACCGGCGAGCTCTCCGGAGAGTTCTATGGTTTTGAGGTTTGGGAGGATTTTTTTGAGGGTGTTGAGCTCGTGTTTGAGTTCTTCGAGTTCTTTTTCTAGTCTCTCGATGCGGTGAATGATGATTTGGACGCTCTCGCTCATGTGCTCACCTCTGGATTAGTGTTTCATGTTTGTCAATACTGTGCTCTTCCTTAAAAGGTTTGAGAAGTTTTCCCGTGTGTGGGGTTTTTACCCGGGTGTGGTGGAAACTTTTGGCGAAGGCTTTTTATAGTCCGGCGTAATACTTGTTCAGCATTGGCTAAAAACGAGCGGAGGAGGGCCCTGAAATGAGTGAGGATATTCCCTCCATAAATGAGGTAGTCAAGTCAGGGTCTGTTGACAGGGTTCCTAAGATTTATCCAGAGGGAGTTCGTTTTTCTAAGAAGTGGAGGCTCTTTAAGACGGCGTGGGCCGGTGTTGTCCTTATTGTCATATCATTCTTCGTGATTGGATACGCAGCAGCGATGAGTCCTAAGTACTATTGGAAGCCAGTGGATCACTGGTCCAAGTCCTGGACGATAGGCCCTGGAGAGGTGTGGCATAATAGCTGGACGGTTAGAGAGCCTGTGGAAAACGAGCTTTTTGAAATTAACATCTCTGTGGTGGGAGGTAGCAATGACCTTAGGGTTTATGTGGATACCCCTAAAGGCCGGGTAGATTATGGGAAGCTTATCTCGCCGATCCATTTGAGGCTTAATCTCTCAAGGTATGGCCCTGGTGTGTATAAGATTTATTATGATAATAGCTTCAGCGTAATAACTTCGAAGAGGGTTAGCGTGGTCCAAACTGTGTATGTTCTTAAGGAGGACACCAGCGATAAGGATGGCGTATATTTCATAGCTATATTTTTCCTGATAATACCCGGCTTGATTTTGGTGGCGGCGGGGACTCGTAAGGTGGCAACGTTGGTCGTTGAGGATGACATAGTTGAAGCAAAATTGGTCGCATGGAACAAATTGGAATTGAAAGTAAATGGGTATAAACTGGATGAGCGCTTGGATCATGAGGTTAAGTTTAAAGCCGGACAGAATGAGAATCGCGTTGTGAATATTAAGCCAGTTAGAGTCGGTTGGAATGCACGAGGGTGGATATTTTTTGTTGATGGCCAGGAGGTCGGCCGGTTGCCGTGAGAAATCTTTATATATTTTGTTGGTGTATCCTGTGATGAGCCCGCCTGGCATGAAGTCCCGTTGGGGACGGAGTGAGCGGGCCCTTCGAGTGGTGGCCCTGGCAGATCCTCATGAAGCCGGGGATGCACCGTGAGAGGGGCTTTGGCGTCCCGAGAGGGTGCGGGCGATGAGCGACCGTGCCCGATGAAGATGAAAAGGGACGAAGACGATCACTCTTTTTTCTCGACCTCGATTCCGTTGATCTTCATCATCCTCTTTATCTCCCTCCAGAGGGCCTTGAGGAGTATCACGTCCGTCTCAGTGGCCGCGTTCTCGTAGAGCATCTTCATGTAAAACCTCATGTTGTTGTAGATCTCCGTGTTGATTACCCGCTTGAGATCCTCCTCGTGCTGATCCTCACTGTCCTTCGGATTGTTCTTGACCCTTCCGTCGGGCATGTCAACGGTGAACGGGCCCGTCGGTTCCTCAACAACCTCCATGCCCATCACTCCTCGAACTCGCTCTCAAAGTCCGACTTCTTCAACAGGCCCCACGTTAAGCCGCTCGCGTCGTCAATGCTCATGATCTTCCTCTTCCCGCTCCTGTCGTAAATGTCGGCCTTGGTCTTGTTGTAGAGCTTTGCATTGGGGTTGATCTTCAGAGCCAGGTCGGTTGCTTTTGCCACCTGCCTGGCGAGGTTCATGTACGCGGCCCTCCAGGCGTCGCGTGAAGCCTTCATCTCCTTCCAGAGCTCGACCCTTAGAACGTCCCTCTCAAGCGGTAGGGCGATTTCTTCCCCAATGTGATTCACTTCGAAGGCACTGGCATGGATGAGTATCATCTCCTGCCCGAACCAGACCTGGCTCTCGTGGACTCTGATGAGCTTCTGCGGCGGTCTCTTACCGAATATCCTTCCGAGGGAGTACCAGATGCTGTCGAGCCAGTCGGGCGGGCGGACCTGATAGAGTATGACGTACTCGTCGAGGTCCTTGCGCATAGCTATAGGATAGCCTTTGGGCCTCGGCTCTTTGCCGTCAAACCAGACGATAATCTTCTGCTCGAGGTTGTAGATTTGGGCGAGCTGTTCATTTAGCCTTCTCTGCTCTTCAAGCCTCTGGATGACGGCCTTTCGGACTTCTTCCCGGACGCTTTTATTTTCATCCTCTTCGATGGGGGCCACTTCAACCTGGTCGAGAGCTCCAATCTGGACGTTCACCTTCTGCTTTTTCTTCCTAAACCTCTCAAACAACCCCATTTTCACCACCTCACAAGGTCTTAGGAACGCGATACTCAACGCTAAACGTGTATTCACAATCTATCGAGAACTTCCCCTTTCCGCGCCGGGCTTTTCTGATCCTGAAAAGCTCCTGAAGGGAGCGGGGTTTCCTGCCGTTGTCAAAGCGCTCGTCGAGGATCTCCTCTAGGAGTTCAGCGTCTTTCTCTGAGGCCAGCCGGCCCACTACTCCAACGTGGGTGGCTCCTCTCACCAGATCCTTGCTAAGGCCGGAAAGGTACTGCGTGCCTGAGATGAGGGAGATCTCCAGGGAACGGCCTTCGCGGTAGATTTTGTTTATAGCCCTGAGGCCGAGCCTGTGCCTTGCCAGGTTCTGGATCTCATCGGCGATGATGATGACGGGCATGTCGTGCTTGAGGAGGAACTCGTCTGTGACGTAGTTAACCAAGTTGTGGAAGATGACGGCCTCTTCCTCGTCGCTCAGTTTCGAGTTGGCCGAGAAGTCTATCACGTTGATCCTGTCAGGGGTGAGCTTCCTGACGAACTCCTCTTTTGGGTCTTTTGTAAAGAGCCTGTCGCTCTTCAGTTTGGTCATTAGGGTTCTCAGGTTGGCGATCGTCCTGTCGCGGGAGTTCTTCAGGACATCTTCAACGGTCTCGCCCGGCCTCGGCGGGTACTCGTTCCTGATGACTTCCCTCAAGAAGCGGTCGGGGTCTCTGATCCTCTTTTGGCCCCAATAGATGTCGAGGAGGCGCATGTAGTTGGTCTGAGTGTTCACGTACATGAACTTGATAAGGTCCTGAACTTCCAGGCGGTCGTAGCTGAGCTTTCCTTCGACTACTTGAACGTTCCTGCCGTTGTCTTTGGCGATTAGGTCCAGGTCCCTCGTGGGCCGGAAGACTATTCTAGTTGAGGGATAGATGGCCGGCTGGAGCCGGTGCCTCTGGAACTGGTTGTGGTTTGAATCAGCTTTCGTCATCATGGCCTCGACGTTGGGCCAGCCAAAGGCGAAGTCTCCGATCTTCCCGAGGAGGGGTCGTTTTTTGTAGTACTCCTGGAGGTAGCTTTCAATGAAGGGGTATTTCTGCTGGAGGTAGTCGTAGCCAAAGTTCTCGACGATGTAGTTTCTGAAGGTTTCGAGCTTCTTGACTTTTGGTTTGTCATATTTGGCCTCGATCACGATGATTAGGGCCTTTCTTCCGTTCAGCATGAAGTAGTCGTAGAAGGCCTCCGCCAGGGCCCTCATGATGCTGGTTTTCCCGTAGCCGCTTCTGCCGAGGAAGAGGATGTGGTTGGCAAAGCCGGTCTTGTAGGGTAGGAACTGTGGGGCCCTGCTGCCGTCGTCGAGCCTTAGGCCCAAATACGGGCCGTAATAGGCCTGGCGTATGTCGGTTATGGTGTATTGGGCCAGTTTCTCTGGACTGAGTCTTTTTTGCAGTTTTGCGAGGTAGTCCTCGGGAACCCACCATGAGCGTGCGGTACTCTCCACTATCTCAAACCTCCTTCTCGTTTGTTCTTAACAAAAAATTATACCTCCACTGCACACTTTCTAGGGGCCATTAGCAGGCCCTGTTCTTCCAATAGAGCTCGTTCCTTCGTGTGCAGTTACCACCCCCGGCCTGCCTGCTCCTCCTCGGAGCAGACATCATAGCGGGTACTCCCACGACCTCTTTTTCCTGTAGAGCAGATAACCAATCACGCCGGCAACAACCAAAGCCGCAATAAGGCTCTTCCAGAGAATTGAACCAATCGTCCGCTCCTTCTTCGCCTTCTCGATGTAACTCTGTTTACTCCGCTGATTCTCTTCGCTCATCACTTGCTCTATTATTCCGTGGTACTCTTTATTCTGCTGCTCCAAGAAATCGGCCTTCCCTTTGAGCTGGTTGTACTTCATTGTAAGATTTGCCAATTGGGCCTTGAGATCGCGATTCTCCTTCGTGAGGTTCAGGAGCCTCTCCTGAAGGGCTGTGAGGTTCGAGGATCTCAGTTTGCGTTCCAGCTCAGAAACCTGGCTCTTTAGCTTTTTATTCTCTGAAGTTAGAGTGTTGATTTGTTTTAGCTTCTGCTGTATTTGCGAGGTGAGGTTTTCAATGGCGAGGTCCTTCTTTAGAAGGGTGGAGTTAAGTTGCGCTATGATGGTCCTGCTAGCATTTAGTTCCTCGATGAGATTAGCTACTCTCTCATGGAGCAAGGAGTTGTTGGCCTTGAGTTGTCCATTTTGCTGTTCTAGATCCTTAATCTGCTCTAGGAGGTTTCCCAACCGACGAGAAAGGTTTTGGATCATTTCTTCTTTTTCACTATTCAGGGCATGGGCCTGCTCGAGTTCTTTAGTTAGATTTTGAATCAGGGCCTCTTTTTCCTGTATGGTTTCATTGAGCTGATTAACCAGCGCTCGGAGCTCTTTGATCAGAGTTTCGTTCGTCTGGTTTACAATAACTGTTTGGTTCACGATCACTGTCTTAATCCTAACAATAGGCCAGAAAGTGGCTGAGAACGGCTCACTAGATTTAATGAGAACAGACATCGTGGTTCTATTTAGGAGAACGACAGTCACGTTCATTTTGCCGATAATCACCGTCCCGTTTGCAAGGAAGTAAGGAACACTACCCACCTGGATGAGGGCCACGGGCCGAACTAGAACTGTAATGCTCGCATTGAGATAGTTGTCGGATATGTACAGGGTCTGGCCATTCTTGAGGATCCCCTCCCATGTGTATGTTTGGCAGGTTTCCGCAGCTAGGGCCTGCCCGAGACTTCCTATTAGGATATACATGAATACTATGGCCAGAAGCTTTCTCACCATCATCACCCCAAAATGCCTTTGATTTCCACGGTTCCGGTCTTCCGGTTCACCCACACAAAGCCCGCGAACATAGAAGTTCTGTCAGATTTGAGTTTTAATTCGAAGACCCAATAAAGCTGGCCGCTCTTTTCCTTCTCTGTGAGGCTGGACTTCTTCGGTTCAAGCTTGTAGCCATATTGCCTGAGCTTAGCGTTGTAACTGGCAAGGTACTGGAGAACGATGTTGTAAGCCTGCTCTGCAGTAATTGGGTAATTCTCGACGTATTCTCCTTGGAGGATTGTTAAGTGGCCATCGCTCCAGAGGATTTTGTCTCCCTGGATTATATGGCCGCTTTCAGGGTACCCAAGATGGTAAAGCCTCTCACGGAGAAGATCGTGTTCGTTAAACGTCGAGTATCCGAAATAGAGCAAAAAAATTATCACTAGTATCGCAAAGAGGCGGAGAATCACTTTTGAAAATGAAGGAGAGGAGCGGTGGGCGTACATCTCAGCCCACCTCACGGCCCTTTGGCTTCAACCGGCCAGGTAGCACTTGTGTTGGCCTGGACAATGAACGGGGCCGTCTCGTTGTAGAGGGTGGCCTTATTGCCGCTTAGATCCTGAACTACGAAGTAGAACGCGTAGTAGTCGTTTGTCGTGATGTTCTTGAGGATAATCGGTTCAGTGGTTGCGTTTATGACTGTAAAGGTGGTGGTGTTGGTTACAGTGTTGTTCGTGCCTAGGTCAGCCCAATAGACATAATAGGTACCGATCTGGTCATTATCAGTGGCGTTGAAGTTGATGACGAAGTTGTAAGTAGTCGTGTTGGTGGCGTTGTTATAGGTTGAGGTAATGTTGAGGCTAACGCTCGTAAGGGTCGGAGCGGTCGTATCGCTCACAGTAATGCTCTTAACATCGCTGATGAGGGCCTTTCCACTGTCGTAAGCCACCTTAACCTTGTAATAGACCACATCACCGAACTTTGAGGGTATCTCGGCCTTGTAGGTGCCGTTGGTCTCAGTAGCGTTCAAGGCGGTGTAAGTCGCGTTGTTCGGGTCGGCGACGTTCAGGGCATAGAGGACCTGGACGCTGCTGATGTTGAAGTGCTCTTCATTCGCGAGAGTAAAACTAACCATCGCGTGCCCGGTCGTCTGGTCAACAGTCGGCTGAAGGTCTGAAACAGCGAGCTGATAAGTAGTCTGCTCGCTCGCGTTGCTCTGGTTATCCAGGTTCAGAAGCACTCCCGCACCGGCCCCGTGCCCGGCGTAGGCCCACCAGGCTACCAGGCCAAACAGCGCTATCAGGCCGATTGTTATGATCTGCCTTTCTTTCTTCCTCATTCTTCAAACACCTCCTAATCCTCCGAGTGCATCTTTCAGCATACCCGGAACACTCTTTATGAAAGAAAAGAAAGTATCAGTAAGGCCAAATGACTTTAAGAGCGCAAGAGTACCGAGGGCGTAGAATATGAGCGCTGTTTTCCCCTTTGCCAGGAGTCCAATCAGGATTAGAATTATACCGAGCGCTAGGTATGGGTGGGATCCTGCGAGACCTTGAAGCTGGCCAATGAGGCCGTTCACATCCATTATGCACCCCTCCTGGCCCTCATTGTCAGGCCCGCGAGGATTCCCGCGAGGCCAAATGTGGTGACTCCCTTGACGAGTTCAAGGGTAGTGGCCTGCGGGTCGCCAGTGATTGCCAGCATAGCAATTCCTCCGATGACCACGAAAGCCGCTGCGTCCCACGGGCCCCAATTGTCCAAATCCGCGATCCTGTAAACGCTCAGGCCCACCAGGGCGCTCGGAATGAAGAGCGCCCAATAACCACTGAGGCCAAAAAGCTGGCCCACTGTAGTCATTGCACCGTTGAAGTGAAAGACAACAATGAGGTAAACAATGAGAGCCGCTGCAATCCTGCCGAGCATTTTAGATCACCTCAGAGCAGCACTACCAGCCAAGAGATCACGTGGGCAATTGGATTGTATCCCTGCGGCAAAATGGCAAGGTACTGGAAGTGGGTTGCGAGTGTTGCGCCGAGCCAGGCAATGAAGTACCACGGGTCTTTCCCGGTGTCTGGCGCGAAGATGTACAAGCTCGTTAAGCCTGCAACGAAGAGCGCTGCAGGGGTCGATGCTCCGGAGAGAGTTAGTGTGCCCGTGAGGGCCCATAGCGCGAGGGCAAAGCCCACACCACCGAACAGCAGTGCACCAAGTATCTCATTTCTACCCTTCGCAAACTTCCCATATAATTTCCCCATGTCCGCGTAGCGGTCAAGTAGCTCGATAAAGGCAACGAAAAGCAAGGATACCTTTGCTAGCGTTTCAGTGCTCTGTTGTATTGTTATATTGTGTTCTCCGCCGTACCAAAACAAAACGGAAAGGAATCCTGCAGAAAGCAGGATTTTTGCCAAGCCGCCCATTACTTCTTTTTTCTCCATCTTTCCACCACCTCAGAGTTTTGTTCCCAACCAGGCCACGAGGGCCTTGAGTGCAGGAATACCAATCACAATAGCCAGCCAAATCCCCAATCCAGTCAAAGCGCCAGTCCTGCCAAGCAGATAGTAGCCGCCAATGAGCAGAATCGCCAGCAGTGCCAGCATCTTCCAGTTCTTCAAATTCCCGAGGATAGTATCTGCCAAGCCACTAATGCTTATGTGCAGAACATAGTCATCACCGGCCTTCTTGTACTCCTGCGCCTGACTATCAAGCATCTTAGCACCCTCAGAATCACCCTTATACGCCCTGTCTGCAGCCTGCTTCTCAAAATCACCCGCATACTCATACTTCTTCGCCGCATTGAGGTGGTTTAGAGCCAGTTGAGCATCATCCGTCTGCGTGGCCTGAGAAAGCATCTGAAGCTCAAGCTGGTAGTACTTAATCGCCCGATCAGCATACTGCGCGGCCTCCTTGTTGCCGTTAGCCTCGGCCATCTTCTTGAGCTGCTCCGCAGCCTGAATCTTATTCTGCAGGTCCCGTTTCACGGACTCAAGCTGCGCCTTCAACAGCTCAAGCTCAGTCTTCGTGATCTTGTCATCATCAAAGATCGGGAGGATCTTCTGAATCCTCGCGTCATCCAGGGCCAGCTTCTCCCTGTCAAGAACGCTCATGTGTGGCTGAATGAGGACCCAAACCGGAATCTTCGTGCCATCGTCACGCTCAAACCAGACCAAGCCGAGGCCGTAGACGCGGTAATTCACTATGTCCGGCCCAAACGTGTACTTGGTAATGCCGTACGCCTCTTTTATCCCATCAGTCATGTCTCCGAGCGTGTTTGAACGCCTGTCCGCCATCTCGAAGTTCCCGTTCTGGAGCAACCTAACAGCGAAGACCTCAAAGTCATCGTAGATCTTTGGATGCTCATCAAACATCGTGAGGAACTTGTGGTTCGGAGCAACGAAGAACTTCCACGTCGCGGCAGAATCCTGGACGTGCACTGGCGTCGCGTAGGGCCTAATGAGAACGTCCGAGACGGCACCCCACTGCTCCGCAATGAACGGGGCAAACTTACCCATAACGAGGTTCGCCATATCAGCCGGCATGGACGCGTTAAGGCCGGTCTGGAAGAGAACCACGTCAGTACTGCTCGTAACGTGCAGGTAAACACTCCTGGTTTCAGCCTCGACCGAAAGCGGAATATCCCTCACATGAACCCACGTGCCATTCACAAGGCTCCAGTCCTCTTTGTAAGCATCGATTTTGATGTAAATCTCGAACTGCGGTGTTTTTGCGGACTTCAGTTTCTCGATCAGGCCCGGCGTGATCTGGCCGGTCCTGATGGCGTCGGCAACGGCATAATCCAGATCGTCCGGGACCTTAAGGAAGGTGTTAATGTCATAGGCCCCACCGTTGAACGTGAGGTTCGAGAAGGTCCTGGTGTACCGGTAGTAGGCCGTGCCAGTATCGGCCCTGACCACGTACATGGTGACCTTATTCAGGTGAATGACGTTCTGCTTGATCGGATCGCTTGAGAAGAAGATCCTCAACTTGACTGGAAACGCTGAAAAGCCGAGGATTTGATCCGGCCCATAGAGCTTTAGCTGGATGTTTCCAATTGCTCCCGTCTGCTGGATGTCGTACTCTACCGAACTCGTTGCCATTTTGGCGAGAAGCTCTGTCAGCTCGCTGTACGCTTTTGATTGTGCATCATCGACAATTTGATACTTTCTCCATAAGTCACGATTCTTAGCGAGGTCATCGGTCGTGGCGTTCTTGTCAGAACCAAACAATGATGGAGCTTTTTCCTTCTTCTCAGGAATCAGCGAGTAAACTGTACCACCAACTGTTGCCGCGACCGCTCCGCATGCCATTGCACCAGGCACCGCCCCCACGCCCATAGTAGACGCTCCAACTACCAACTCACAACCAGCAAACGTTAATGCTCCGGCTGCAGCTGCTATAGCACCACGATGCTCAGAGAGGAAACCACCAACTTTCTCCTTTATCTTCCCTCCCACCCCAAAGGCATCAAAGGGATTCAAACTCCATGCCGCCACGTACCCCGCATTGATCGTATTGGTTACTAGAACGAACATCAACACAAATGAAACACATCTCCTCCTTCTTCTGCGAACTTCCTCAACACCCTTCCTCCGCCTGTTCAGCCCCTTCTTTTCTTGCTCATCCTGCTCCTTCCTCTTGACCTTCTCCCGTCGGAAAATTGAAAACAGAGAGCGGAGCATGCCATCACCTCCGTCTCATGACCAAAACAGCCCCAAGTCCAAGAGCAGCAGCGGCTCCGATAGCAAGGAGCGGCAAACCAGAGCCGCCACCCAAACCAATCGGCAGGCCGGCCTCAGAACCCGTGATAATCACATGCACCGTGCCACTGTACCGCTCAGCATCTCCCTCAAGGACCTTCATCGTCAAGTCGTAAGCATCATAAGTCAGTTTATCCGGCACGGCAAACGAAATACTGACCGTCTTGGTCGACGAGGGAGCGATTGCCACAGTCTGGTTCACCGGAACATCAAGAAAGCCGCCCTCCAACCTGATCGTATAGTACTTCGTGCTGTCGCTCGGATTCTTGAGCTGCACCTGAACAGTCCCAACGCCGCCCTTCTTGACGCTGACTGATTTTGTGAGCAGAGAAATACCCGTGCCCACATTGATCGTATAGCTCGCAGTCTGCCCGTTCCACTGGAATTCAAGCGTATAAGTGCCCTCCTCCGGAACATTCACTGTGAAGGTGTGCACGTCATAGGGGTTGAAGGCATAACTATCACTCCAGACCTGGCTCCCGCTCGAATCCGTGAGAACCACAACCATCGCGTAGCTCTGGCCGCTTGCCTCGGAAACCCTCAGCTGATTGTCACCCACCTGCCACTCGCTTGGCATTTCAACCGTGAAGGGCAGCGGGTCAACCTTGTATGAGACTTGTTTTGTTGTGGTGTACATCTTTGTTCCGAAGGCATCGTGGCTTTCGAGAGTTAGGGAGAACGCGTATGTGCCGACACTCGTTGCCTTGAACTTGATAGAAATCTGGACCGGCGAGGAGATGTCGCCGAGATAGTACTTTCCGCCCTCAGGACTGATGACGGAACCATCCTTCCGGACTTCGAGGACGTTAGAAAGGCCTGCGAGACTCAGGTAAGTGTTGTAAGTTGCGGAAGTGTCAATCGGAGTTAGGGTGAAGGTGAGAGTATAAAGAGTGTGCTCGGGAATGCTGATGTTTGAGGGGAAGTTTTCGAGCTTGAATGCTGCAGAAGAGGGGTAGAGCTCAACTGAAACGCTCATATCCCCCTGAACGTCTATCGTCTTCGTGACGCTCCAGTAGCCAGGCTTCTCGAAAGTCAAAGTATGCTGTCCCTTAGTGAGCTCTAAGCTTTGCCCGTCATCGAGAGTGCCGAGAATTGTAGAGCCTTCTTTGACCGTAACGCCCGTGAGACCCTGGCCACTGAGGGCGTCTTTGATGCTGAAAGTTACAGAACCGCTTGGAGCGAGCACTTCAATACTCTTCAAATAAACATACTGCACAACATCATTATAGATCATTCCCCCAAAGAACACATTTATGTGGTCAATGTCTCCAGGAGAGAGCTGAACTCCCTTTTTCTTTAGATCATCGAGTGGGGAGAATGTCACGGTTGTAAATCCTGCCTGAACTGCTGTCCAGTTGAGGTCATTAAATCTATAGTCATTGTCTACCCACGCTAATTTACCCATTGTCTCTGATCCGTAATCCGTTCCAATTGCCCAATTCGCTCCCCCGTAGTGCATTACTGAATATACAAGCCCATTCTTTGCAAAAATGATCGCCCCAACTGCTGCTCCTTTATTTGTTGTTGCATATATTGTCATTCTGACTGTGAAGTTATTGCCAATTGTGATGTTCTCTTTCAGAATTGCCACTCTTGCCCTGTAATGTCCCGTGTTACCAGAGCTGTCCAACTTAAGATATACAGCCTTCTTTGTTGAGTCATATCCAATTCCACCTTTCACACTCTGACAGATTGAGTCTAAGTACCAGTGTGGCAGGTCTTTATCTGTATACCAGGATGATGAGCTATACGTGTCTACTAGACTTGTGTCACTCGAAAAGTCAACGCTGAAGATGGATGCTGTTCCGGCTCTCACAAGCGTCATTGAAACGCTAGCAAAAAGCACAAGCAAAGCTAGCAAAATACTAGCTCTTTTCATCCGTTCACCCCCTAACACCATAGTCAACCCCAATCCCTCCGAGGAGCGAGAGCAAAAGCGCCGAATCCTGAACGCTGTTCTTCAAAGCTTCGAGAAGAGCTGTAACATCGCCAGCCTGCTGAGCCAGCGCGACCAGGAAAGCCACCAGCATCATGTCATACAGCATGACACGCCAGCCGCTCGTGAGGGGCTCGATGAGAGCGACCGCCCGCGAGCCTTTGTTAGTGAAAGCCCAATGCACGAGAACTCCTCCAACCGCGCCGAGAGCAAGGGCTTCCTTTGTCATCATGGGCCAAGCCACTTTGAGCCAGAAGGCCACGATGAGGACGAAGAGAACCAGCTGAGCGAGGCTTTTGGGCTTCATGTTATCGCCCTCCTCTTGATGTTCGCTATCCTCGCCTGCTGGAGCTGCCGAATTAAGCGGGCTTCTTCGCGCTTGAGTTCAGTGATACGCTTCCGAACACGCTCAAGCTTCCTCTTCAGGGAAGCAACATCCTCCACGCGCTGCATTTTGACCACCTATATGCACTCGGCTTCATTGCCCTCCCTCATCTCATCGGCACCCTCGGAGTTCGGGCTCGGCCTTCTCATGAACCTGATTAGAGAACTGATTAGAGCGGAGGAGTAGCCCGGAGGGTCTAAAATAGAGAATAGGGTGATGGTATTTAAGAATATTAGAAAATCTCTTTATAGAGAGTTTATAAAGTCTATAAAAGAAGATTGGGGAGGATTAAACCTTTATATCCTTATAGAGTCTCCTTACCGCCATTCTTACTACTGCTGAGTCGTTGTTGAGGCCAAGACTCTTCGAGAGCTCCTTAATCATGTGATGAGTCTCTTTATCGATGCTAAACGCCCACACAAAGGCACCGGTACCATTCAGTTTTTCCCGGGCCATCCCTCGCTCACCTCCTTTCATTTTCCCAAAACCTTCTTCAGTTCGTCTACAACTTCCGGATACCACTCATCGGCTAACATCTCAAGGTTCAGGTAGTGGCGTTCTATGACAGTTCTTGGAGCCCTGCCCTGAATGAAGTCAATGACCTCAATGGGAACCCCCTGTCGGGCCAGAAAACCACTAAACCATTTCCTGACCGCCGAGGCTGAGAAGATAACGCTCTTTTCCGTGTTCCTAATACTCCTGATCTTCACCCTCATCCTTGCATGAACGCGAGTGTATCTGAGGTTGAGCCTCTCCAGCCTCTCTGCGAACACTCGTGGGAAATACGCCCAAAACGTCTGTTTAGTTCCTCTGCCAATGCCGCTCATTGGGTATTTTGCTATCTTGTCCCCATAGAAAACGAGCTTCTCTGGATCGAACTCGTTTAGCATCCTAACGATATGCTTAAGTCTCTGCCCGCTATATACAAGCGCTTCGTAAATTAAAGCTAGAGTCGGATCCTTTTGGAGGTAATACTCGTAGGCCATCCTTACCTGTTCATCTGTGATGTAAACTCTCCTTACCCCTGTGGGCTTGAGCTTGATGATCTCCTTGAGGTCGAGGTACTCGGAGCGACTGATGTAGCCTCTGTTCTTCAAGAAAGTTATGAAGTTCCTCAGAGACTTTGCAAATCCTCTGTTGTAGTGTTCTTTAACGAGAGCTTCGTCGAGAGATGCCTTATCAGTTATTCTGTACTTTCCAAAGAACCTTTCGAGGTACCTCATGTAGCGTTCTTTAGTCTCTTCTGTGGCCAGCTTTGTGGAGAGCCATTCCTCAAACGCCTTCTTATGCTGAGACCAAAGAGTATTAAGCTCCATTTCGCTTGAGGACGCTTCTCCGGCCCGCTTTCGAGCCCGCGCCCCGGGTTCAAATCCCGGCCGGGGCACCAGAATAGCACTTTGTTAAATCTTTGAGGCAACCCCTTGATTCGGTCGAGCCTTTCTGCGGAAACCACCAATTAGAGGTTAGAAAGTGATGTGCGGCACCCGGCCGGAGGCCGCGGGGGTGCACGGCTGATGAAGGCCGGATACCGCACGTATAAAAGTTCAGCCTCAGAGGTTATAACGTTTTTCACGCAAAGGAGGATCGAGGGGCAAGGGCTTCCAGAGGGAAATAGGTTTTTGGCAGTGTAACCGAGATCATTAACAATAGCCCTAAAAGGGGGGGACAAGGAGAGGGCCAACAACAAAAAGCCAACCCTGCTCATTTTAGCCCACATTGTATCACCCTTCATTTACGGAGTTCCCATTGTTATCGGGAGCATGCCTCGATCTGTATCGTGTGCTACAAATTTTCTCAAACAGGTACCACCCAATTGTGGAGTATACCGCCTGCTGAAGCAGGATTAACAAAACACCCAGTGAGGGTTTCGGGGTGGATAGTGGAAGCTTGGAAGCTGGAATCAGGTTAAGTCCTAAGACTGAAATGATACCAGCAACCGCGGAAAGCGCGTTAAAACCAATGGCTTCATAGATAATGCCCTTGGAAGATAGCAACGCCATTAAGGGGAGACTTATGACGGCCAATGCCAGAAACCCTCCGTTTTTTGTGAGTACAGCCACTAGGATGATAACCAGAAAGTACATAAGGGCCCGATAGTACCCGGTATCTCCATTTTTCTGGAAGCTCAGTAAAATCGTTCCACTCATCAACCAGTAGAAGGGGAACACCATATATAATGTTCTCACTGCCACGCCACTACCCCTAAGAACTGCAAGGTAGATTCCTGTGGATGGCACCAAGGAGTATAGCAACAGGTACTCCATTCCGATAAACTTCCTGAAGGTTATCAAGATCACTGTAATCAACACGAGGTTAACTAAGGCTGAAGACACTTCAATTGCCAGCGCCATGTCCTGAGGATAAAACAACATAATAAAAAATGTGAAAAAACACCACGAAAGCATACCCACTGCCAAAATTTTTGAATGATTCCTTTCCATTCAAATCACCCGCCAACCACAGCATTATTGTCTACATCTCCGGGAATACCATCAATACCCCTGTATATAGCATACACCTTCCATGAAAATGAAATCGCGGCCCAAGTAGTTGCTGTCCCTACAGCGTAACCTGTAATAGCCCCTTCAATTGCTGCCTGGGGATTTCTCGTGACGGCACCCGTAATAACACCACCAAGAATGCCCCCTACAACCCCTCCAGCCTTTACAATTAATGGGTCGCCCTGATCTTCTGAAACTTCGCGAAGCCCATCATCTCTGCGGTAGTCCCTTACTTTGTTTTTCTTCATTGTGATGCTTCTGCCTGCTTTGAATAGATGTCCTCACCTCCTCGAACATTAGATAACCACCCCACACGAGTAGCACTGTGGAAATTCCTTCAATCCAATTGTGGGCTGAAATGCTTCAAATAAAAGGATCCAACGAAAAGAACCCCAAAAGGAGCACTCCAAACCATCTGAGCCTTGAATCAGCGTTCTCTATTGCGGGTCCCTTCCTAAGGCCATAACCGACGAGCAGTATGAAACCTGAGAGGACGAGAAGGATTGTCAGGAGCAAAGCTGCGGCGGTAGGCTTGATGACAATGAGGCTGGCGAGGATTGCAACCAAGTTGGCCGCGAGAAAAACCGTTTGCAATTTTCCACGCATTTCTATCTCCCCGTCTGATTAACCAGAGGATCATCGTCCAAACGTACATCACTGAGAGGCCTACGCTGGTTATAGTAAGGGTCACCCCAATGCCTGAAGAGAAATACAAAAGGAAAAGAGACGCGGAGTAAACAGCAACACCTTTCCATTTCATTTGTTATCTCCCCCCTATGGTCTTCCTAATATTCCATGCCACACTACCCCATATTATAAATCTCAGAGTACCTCCAATAACACCCCTCGCTGCAGCTCCGGTCATGCATGTTCTATCTCCCAGCATTGGCAAAATTTAGGGATGTGTAACGTCATGGCACTCCATCCTCACCCACGGAATCGTAATTCCGATTAATCCTACCACAAAGATAAATACCGAGAGAGAAAACTCAACTGACTCAGTAACTAGGGGATAATTTAGGAGTAGTCCCAAGCTAAAGTACCAGACGAACAGATCGAACAGCTGTCTAACAAATCCCTTAGCGCCTGAGGTATAATAATATCCCATTATATGCAAAATGAGCCAGCGGGCATACTTGTCAGGCTTTAATCTTTGTTCCTGTGGCGCATATAATCCACACCACCAGCACTCCCAAGGAGACCCCAACTGAGGTTTTGATAGCAGGGAACACCCCAAAATAAATGCCCTGAGACAGTAAAGAGAAAAGGATCAAGGTGAACCACAAAAACCTCCAGTGAAACTCCACTCTGCTCACCTCTCTTATGTGTACTCCAGTATAAGGGCTTTAAGAAACTACTCCAAACAAACGCCCATTGGTCAAAACCAAGTTTGAATTTCAGATTCAACCGAAGGTCGGATATTTTGTAGGTTATCATTAACTCCACACCTTCCTGATCTAAGTCTTACTACATTCATCGGCTTTACTTCAACTTTGCTTTAGTGTTCTTACGCTACCCCTTTGGCTTTAACGGTTGGTAGATGTTTTTGACAGTTCCTTTCTATCAAACCATAAGTCACCCCCACCAAACCCACCGCCAGAGGGAACAGCGATAAGAAGAACCTCGTAGAACCATCAACCAGCGGGAGGTTAGCCAACCCGCTGAAGGCAAAATAGCCCACGAAAAGGGCAAACAGCTGCCGAGGTTTACCCTTGGCACCTGAGAGCTTGGTATAGCCGATTATATATCTCACGATTATATATCTCACTATATCGTTCCTGCAACTCTGAGAATTTAACCGCCTACCAGCCCAGCAGATTGATAACATGAGCATAAACGCCACTGCAGAACCCCCAATTGTCCTGATAGCGCTCCATGACCCAAAGT
>NZ_JALXBJ010000051.1 GCF_026991495.1 Thermococcus sp.
CCACCCAATGGTGAGTATGGGTGGTTAGTGTATTTAAGATTTTCTGTTGCTTTCCTGTTAAGAGGCTGTTTGGGGGGTTTACTGCATCCCCGCCGTGAACGGCAAGGTTTTCAAGAGAAAAAGATAAGCCTGGAGAAGAGGAATTTTGAGGGGATTGTAGACTACAACAACATAACATCACAGGCATACGTGTCCTTCTGGAGAATGCTGAGGCTCAACGTTGAAGAGATTAAGGTGAACGGTGAAGACATTGACTTCATCCAGGGGCTCATGCTGGTTATCCCCCTGAAGGGCTTCAAAAACGGGAGCATAGAGATTAGATACGCCGGTGACTACTCAAAAATAGACAAAATCGCGCCTCTCAGGGGCTATGTTGAGGGGCGGATTAAAGGTGATATTGCATTTTTAAGGATGGGGTTCCTTAGGCCTGTGCTAAACTCCCTTGAACTCTTCCACGTCATTGAGGTCAGGGCCAAAGCCGACAGGGGGACGGTCGTGGGCCCCGGCGAGGAGGTTGCCCCTGGAGTCTGGAGAATCACGTTCCCCCACGGCTTTCATGGGACAATCCCGGTTTTCGTCGGAAACTTCAAGAAAATGGAGCTGATGAACGGCTACTTGACTGTTTACTACATGGGAATTGATGACGAAACTGCGGAGAGATACGCAAACCTCACCGCTGAAATCCTGAACTTTGGTATAGAGCACTTCGGGCGGCCCGGGTACGAGAAAGTCAAGGTCGTTTACCCCAAGGGAATAAACATATCAAGCGATATGTCCGGTGTCCTTGCGTATTCATACGACCCAATACGCTACAAATACGGCTACGCCTACGAGGTGGCTCACTGGTGGGTTCCCGGAACGGTTGTATTCATTGAAAACACGAGCCAGTACTGGTTCAATTATGCCTTCCCGGCGTACTTCTCGCTGAAATACGCCGAGAGCGTCTCAGAGAGAGACTATTTAGCACTGAGGAACTATTACATCTCATTTTACAATAGGATAACAGACTACGGGAGAAAAGAGGTTCCCCTAACGGAAGTATGGAAATTAGGGGATACTGACATGGCCCGCCGATATGCAATTGCAGCGTACAAAGGGGCACTGATCCTTGAAAAGCTTGAGGAGTTCACAGGAAGGGAAGCGTTCTACAAATCCCTTTGGGAGTTCTTTGAGGAGTACAGGTTTAGAGAGGGGGACCTCAATGGATTCGTGGCAATACTGAAAAAGAACTCCGGAAAGTCCGTCAGGGATCGCCTCCAGAATTTGACAACGAGCACCGGGCTGCCGTAGGCATTCTTTCCTATTTTTGCTCCCTTTGTGTGATGAAACTTTTGGACGAAGCGGTCTTTCCCAGGCATTGTTTTGACGTTTTTCAGTCAAAATAAACCTTAAAAACAAGCTTTTTTTACATTAATCCGTCAATATACGGAGGGTTCGCGATGTTCCCGCACGAGGAAAAGCTCATCCGCGAACGCTTGGGGAGAGAGCCTAACGAAGTTGAAAAGGCCATGCTCGAAGTGATGTGGAGCGAGCACGCCTCCTACAAGTCCAGCAGGCCATGGCTGAAGCTTTTGCCGACCGAGAACGAGCATGTCGTTATCGGCCCGGGCGAGGACGCCGGAATAGTCAAGTTCGACGAAAACATCTGGATAGCCGTTGGCATTGAGAGCCATAACCACCCTTCCGCTGTCGAGCCCTATGGCGGAGCGGCTACGGGCGTTGGTGGGATTGTGAGGGACATACTCTGCATGGGGGCAAGACCGATAGCGCTCCTTGACTCTATACGCTTCGGCCCGCTGGAGAAGGAGCGCAACCGCTACCTCTTTGAGTACGTTGTCAAGGGCATAGCAGACTACGGCAACAGGATAGGCGTTCCAACAGTTGGTGGTGAAACCGAGTTCGATGGTAGCTTAGACAACTACACCCTCGTCAACGTGGCCTGCGTTGGAATAATGAGGCCTGAGCACTTAGTCCACAGCTATGTCGAGGAGGCAGGTCTCAAGATCGTCCTCGTGGGCAACAGAACCGGAAGGGACGGAATACACGGCGTAACCTTCGCGAGCGAGGAACTCGGGGAGAACGCGGATGAGGAAGACCGCTCGGCGGTTCAGATTCCCGACCCATTCACGGAGAAGCTCCTCATCGAGGCCACCCTTGAAGCGGTCTACACGGGAAAGGTTAGGGCACTCAAAGACCTCGGCGGCGGCGGTTTAACCTGTGCCTCATCGGAGATGGCTGGCAAGAAGGGCTTCGGCGCTGTGATTTACGCGGACAGGGTTCCCCTTAGAGAGCCGGGAATGACTCCTGCTGAAGTCATGATTTCCGAGAGCCAGGAGAGGATGCTCTTCGCGGTGAAGCCAGAAGATGTAGAAGAAATCGGCAAAATCTTCGACAAGTACGAGCTCGAGTGGACGGTCGTCGGCGAGATAATCGAGGAGCCGCGCTACATCGTCTACTGGAATGGCGAGAAGGTCGCCGATTTGCCGGTTGACCTGCTCACGGACGTTCCGACGATTGAGTGGGAGATGAGGCCCTACAGTGCGGAAAGGCCTGTTGAGACGCCCGAAGTTGGCTTTGAAAGGGCCTTTGACCTCGTCTGGGGCAGTCCGAACGTCCTGAGCAAGCGCTGGGTCTGGGAGCAGTACGACCACGAGGTTCAGGGCAGAACCGCCCTAAAGCCCGGTAGGGACTCTGCGGTGCTGAAGATAAACGAGAAGTACGGCTTAGCCTTTGTTGCAGATGGAAACCCTAACCACAGTTACCTAAACCCGTACCACGGGGCTATGGGAGCGGTGGCCGAAGTGGTGAGGAACCTCGTCAGCGTAGGAGCTGAGCCCTTAGCCCTCGTTGACAACCTCAACTTCGCCTCTCCAGAGAGGCCCGAGGTCTACTGGAGCTTCGCCAAGACGGTTAAAGGCTTAGCGGATGCGGCCAAGGCCTTCGGTTTAGCCTATGTCAGCGGTAACGTGAGCTTCTACAATGAAGTTGCCGGAAGGCCGATAAAGCCCACTCCGGTCGTTGCCGGCCTCGGGAAGGTCAGGCTAGAGGAAATCCCCGCCGGGCACTTCGAAGATGGTCTCCTGATTGGGGTCGTTGGACTGACTAAGGGCGAACTCGGTGGCTCGGAGCTCTACGCGAGGCTTGGCATTGATGGTGGCTTCGCTCCTCGCGTTGACCTCGATGAGGAGAAGGCCAACGCCGAGGGAATTCTCAGGGCGATTGAAAAGGGCCTTATCAGGGCAGTCCACGACATCGGAAAGGGTGGCATAGCGGTAGCTCTGGCTGAGATGGCGCTTAACGGCGTTGGCTTCACAGCTGAACTCTCGAAGGTTCCGGTGGAAGGATACCTCGGCCCGGTGGAAGTTGCCTTCAGCGAGAGCCACGGGAGGTACATCATAGCATTCGAAGAGAACAAGACTAACGAGCTCAAGGGCATCTTCAATCACTTCGCGGTAATTGGAAGGGCCGGAGGAGGCGATGCCGTCTTCCTCTGGAACGGCGAAGAGCTCCTCAAGAAGCCCGTCTCTGAGCTTAAAGCGGTCCACGGGTCTTTACCGACGCTTTTGGGTGAGGGAGAATGAGGGTAGCGACCTACGCATCTCATTCCGCCCTCCAGATTTTGAAGGGAGCTAAAGATGAGGGCTTTGAAACAATAGCTTTCGGCAAAGCCAGGGCTAAGCCCCTCTACACCCACTACTTCCCCGTAGCTGACTATTTCATCGAGGGAACCTATCCAGAGGAGGAACTGCTTGAGCTCGATGCCGTTGTTATCCCGACCGGCTCCTTCGTGGCCCACCTAGGCATTGAGCTCGTCGAAAAAATGTGCGTTCCATACTACGGTAACAAAGAGGTTCTCAAATGGGAAAGCGACCGGAACCTCGAAAGAAAGTGGCTGGAAAAGGCAAAGCTGAGGCTCCCGAGGGTTTACGACGACCCGGATGACATAGACGGCCCCGTTATAGTCAAGCCACACGGCGCCAAGGGCGGTAAGGGCTACTTCCTCGCCAAAAATTCAACCGATTTCTGGGAGAAGGCGAAAAGGCTGGGCATTAGGGACAAGGAAGACCTTCGCGGAATCCAGATTCAGGAGTACGTCGTTGGAGTTCCGGTTTACCCTCACTACTTCTACTCAAAGCTCAACGGCGAGCTTGAGCTTATGAGCGTTGACAGAAGGTATGAGTCAAACGCGGACGCGATAGGCAGAATTCCGGCGAAGGAACAGCTTGACCTAGAGATGGGCACCAACTACACGGTCATTGGGAACATCCCGCTCGTTCTGAGGGAGAGCCTCCTCATGGACGTCATCGAGGCCGGTGAAAAGGTTGTGGAAACCGCCGAGAAGCTCATGGGCGGTCTATGGGGGCCGTTCTGCCTCGAAGGGGTTTACACCGAGGAGCTTGAGTTCGTCGTCTTCGAGATATCAGCCAGAATAGTCGCCGGGACCAACCCATTCGTCCACGGCTCGCCCTACAGCTGGCTCCGCTATGACTTTCCTGTGAGCACGGGAAGGAGAATAGCCATGGAGCTGAGGGAGGCCCTTGAGGAGGACAAACTCCGGGATGTTTTGACATAAATTAGTCAAAACTCGCGAGGATAGGTTTATATATTAACTCTCAAATGCTCGCAAAAAAGGTGGTGCTCATGTGGGAGGACTTCATAAGGGAGAAGATTGAGGAGATAAGGAAGACCGTTGGAGATGGTAAGGCGATAATAGCGCTCTCGGGCGGAGTTGACAGCTCGACCGCAGCGGTTCTGGCCCATAAAGCTATAGGCGAGAGGCTTCATGCGGTCTTCGTCAACACCGGCTTCATGAGGAAGAACGAGCCGGAGTTCGTGGTGAAGACCTTCCGCGACGAGTTCGGCCTCAACCTGCACTACGTTGACGCGAGCGAGCGCTTTTTTGAGGCGTTGAAAGGCGTTACCGACCCCGAGGAGAAGAGGAAGATAATAGGAAGGGTCTTCATAGAGGTCTTTGAGGAGGTCGCGAGAGAGGTAGATGCCCAGTTTCTCATTCAGGGGACGATTGCCCCGGACTGGATTGAAAGCAAGGGTAAGATCAAGAGCCACCACAACGTAGGTGGCCTACCAGAGAGACTCAACCTAAAACTCATCGAACCACTCCGCGACCTCTACAAAGACGAAGTGAGGGAGCTCGCAAAAGAGCTCGGTCTTCCGGAGAAGATATACAACCGCATGCCCTTCCCCGGGCCGGGCTTGGCGGTGAGGGTTCTCGGTGAGGTAACTCCGGAAAAGATTGCAATAGTCAGGGAGGCAAACGCGATAGTCGAGGAGGAGATCGAGAAAGCTGGGCTGAATCCATGGCAGGCCTTCGCGGTTCTGCTGGGAGTTAAAACAGTTGGCGTCCAAGGCGACATAAGGGCCTACAAGGAAACGGTGGCAGTTAGGGTCGTCGAGAGTCTCGACGGCATGACGGCAAACGCGATGGACGTTCCCTTCGAAGTGCTCCAGAGAATAGCCTTCAGAATCACGAGTGAGATTCCAGAGGTGGGGAGGGTGCTCTACGACATCACCAACAAGCCCCCTGCAACGATAGAGTTCGAGTGAGAACCTTTATTTATCTTCACGGAGAAGTCTAAAACGGTGGGAGTATGGGCGAGATTATTGAGGTGGTCTACGAAAACGGCGTGCTGAAGCCGTTGAAGCCTCTGAAACTGAAGGAGGGACAGAAGCTCACGGTGAGGATTTACCCCGGAGATTTCCTTGAACCGGCTAAAAAATGAGAAAGGAGGTTACAAAGGAGCGCTTTAAGGAGGATCCAACCGACTACCTTCTGCACCTCAGGGAGGAGGAGACATGAGAGTTGTCATAAACACCTCCGTTGTGTTCCACCTGTTTTCAAGCTTTTATCCCGAACGAACTGAGGTTGCAGAAAAGGTTATTGAACGCGCCCAACTGGGGGATATAGAGCTTTACGCTCCCCGTCCCGGGGAGGTTGAGTTTGTGGCTGTCCTGTCGAGGTATTTCGACTGTGAAAGGGTTCAGAAAGCCCTGGATTTTTATAGCACCATAGTTACATGGATTCCAGAGGAGCTAATAATCGAGGATTTAAAGGAAGCGGCGTTTCAAACCCACCACAAGGCGTCCGATATATACTTCATCGCGACAGCTCTTCATCTAAATGCGGTTCTAATAACAAACGACAGAAAAATGGCCGACTTGGCGAAATCCCTTGGCTTGAAGGTCTTCTACCTGGTTGAGGAATCCGACGAGTTTTTCAAACTCTTGGGGGTGAGGGAATGATTCTGATTATGGACAACGGGGGGCAATACGTCCACAGGATATGGAGAACGCTCCGCTATCTGGGTGTTGAGGCGAAGATAATACCAAACACCACTCCGCTTGAGGAAATCAAAGCGCTGAATCCAAAGGGCATAATCTTCTCCGGCGGTCCTGACATAAACAGAACCGGGAACTGTGGGGCAATTTTAGAGCACTACGACGAGTTCAACGTGCCCATCCTCGGCATATGCCTCGGCCACCAGCTGATAGCGAAGCACTTCGGCGGGAAGGTCGGAAGGGGAGATAAAGCGGAGTACAGCCTGGTGGAGGTTGAGATAGTTGAGGAGGACGACATCTTCCGGGGACTCCCGGGA
Organism: Thermococcus sp.; assembly: GCF_026991495.1. GTDB lineage: Archaea > Methanobacteriota_B > Thermococci > Thermococcales > Thermococcaceae > Thermococcus. The sequence continues at coordinate 6,615 of NZ_JALXBJ010000051.1, forward strand.
AAGCTGAGGGTCTGGGAGAGTCACATGGATGAAGTCAAAGAACTTCCGCCGGGCTTCAGGCTGCTCGCGAGGAGCGAGACCTGTCCGGTTGAGGCGATGAAGCACGAAAAGCTCCCAATCTACGGCGTCCAGTTCCACCCGGAGGTGGCCCACACAGAGAGAGGAGCTGAGATATACCGCAACTTCGCCGAGCTCTGCGGGGAACTTTAGTTTTGTCATGAACGTTCGCTTGGGAAAACTTTTTAAAGTTCCATTATTACTTGCTTTGGTGATACTTTGGGCCACACGATTTATTATGAAACTGTGATCTCAAAATGGGAGGAATTCATGAGGTTCATCGAAAGGGTCTGCATGGGCCTCGGCTATGGGGTAGAGAGTCAGGGAGACGCCGTGCTCATATTCCCAAACTGTGAAGCAGTAGAGCCGCTGAGGGTGGAGAGAAAAGGGGAGGGCTTCGCCAAGACGAACCTAATCGAGCCCTGCCACTCGGTTTATCTCCTTATGCTTTACTCCGTCTCCTCCTTTGGCTCCGTCTCGGTCTGGGAGGACTGATCGAGGTACACCTCAAGAACCCTGACCGGGATCGAGCTCCTCATGGCCCTCTCCTCAACGAGGAGCTTGACTATCCTGCCGGGCTCGGCATCGGGAACCGCAGGAACCCAGTAGCGGCCGGGCTTAACGTTCGCCCCTATGTCGTCGTGAACGAAGACTCTAATAAGACCACCCTTGACCTCCTCGACGATCCCGTAGGTGTAGTCCCTCCCGTAGCGGGAGCGGAAGGCCCACCTGAAGACCAGCACCACGGCAAGGACCCCGATTAGATAGGCGTAGTAATAGTACACTCCCCTTACTGTGGCCCTCAATAGGAGGTAGCCGGCGAAAGAGACCGCTGAGAGAACGAAAAGGCCGCAGTAGAAGAACCTGTATGAGGGAAAGTCTATTACAAACTCCCTGTTTGAGACCACCACGTACCTGAGGGCAAAGAAGGAGAGGATCGTTATCACACCGAAGGCGTAGACCCATCCGAGGAGAACTGTGAGGAGGGACGCCGCCAAATAGGTCAGGATAACGAGCTGGACTTCCAAGCTGATGAGCTCGTGTGCTGTGAGGCCCTTTTTGAGGGGTCTTCGGAGAAAGCCAGGCTCAGGAGGATTTTTTCTTGGCTTTGGAAGGAAAAAGGATACGATGGCGGAGAGGCTTTCTCCCGCGGCCTTTTCAAAGGCTAACCCCACTCGATAGAGGAACTCCGTGAAATCCATGGTTTCACCTCATGGACAAGTGTAGCCGTAAAGCAGATCGCAGGTTCCCTCCGGCCCGATGACTTCCCTCGCTGTCCCAGGATCGAGGAAGAAAGGCACGGTGCTCAGGTCGCCGGTTGCTAAAACCCCCTCCGAGATCCCCCAGACGCGGTAGCCGGTGACCTTCTGCCCTCCGTTGAAGTAGTAGTCGAGGAAGTAGTAGTCAACGCTGGACTCGCCTTCTTCCACCGTAAGTCCAAGGGTCGCGAAGAGGTTGTAGAGCTTCGAATCGTAGTTTGGATCGGGTACCATAAAGCTCACGAGGCCTATCGGGTAGTGTCTGCCGCCGTAGGTGTAGCCCATCTCATCCTGGGTCTCGTTTGCGAGTTCCTCGTAGGCGAGGTGGTTTTGGTTGCTGCCCTCAAGCCTCTCGAAGAAGGACCAGCCGTTTTTCGTTGCTATATACCTCTGATCCATCAGGCAGTTGATGAGGAGCTGGAGGTCGTAGACCCTACCCCCAGAGGCCTGAGATTGACCCGACGACCCGGAGGAGGGCTTCTGCTCGATGACCTGAGCTGGATCAGTGGTCTGCCAGTAGAAGGTTATACCGTTAAAGTTGGGATCTTCAAGGAGATCGCTTGAGATCGTGTACTTCCTCACGGCGACCCAGTCGTAGGTTGTGGTTCTCCGTTTTCTCTCACTGTCTGTTGCCCAGTAGACGTACTCAAGGGGTTCCACCCAATACCTAACATATCCACTGTCATAATTTACCCTACCGTCTGTTATATCCTTGAACTTGGCACTCTTCCAGTATGTTGAATATGGCTTCATCAAAGCTTCGTATACATGGAACGAAGTTATGGGATACCTGGCTGAAACATGCGTTTCATCAATCCACCAGGCCCAGTGTATGGCTAATCCATCGCCACTCCTCGTTGTGTCGTCGGTAAAGGCAAGGTCATCAGGAATCAAATCTGAATCCTCAACTATAACACCGCTGTCCCAGTCACGATAGTTCCCGTTCCCCTTCATCCTGAACCTCACTGCAAAACCCCCGTAGAGATCGAGGGGTTTTGTATTTATGAGATATTCCATACTGTTCCCCCCATTGATCGTTTTTGGGCCCGCAAAGAGAACGAAGACGCTCTTTCCATCCCCTTTTGTCGGCGTTACTTCGCTCCCAAAATACATCTCAACATTTAAAGAACCGCCCTTCGGAATGGAGGCCCTTATCCAGATCAGAGCCTTCTTATTCACCGGATCCCAGTATTCTATCCAGAAGGGGATGGGGTTGCAGTTCGAATCATAGAAAGCTATCGAGGCATTCGTCTGGTAGGGATCGTTCGTGAGGGAATAGGTGTTCTGAGTATTTTGAAAGATTATATCCAAAATCTGGCTTGTAAATCCCTTGGCGGTACTTATAAGGAGAGGAATTTGGTAGTCGTTAAGATCAACACCAACCTGATTCTGGACGGTTAGATTTATCCGATAACCTAAGGGGGAGCACCAGCCGGGGACTGTACCTCCTCCACCACCTGAGCCCGAGGACACGTTGGAGAAAACCATTACCCCAACGTCCCCGCTGGCTTTTATGAACGCATCGGTGGTAACCTGAGCCCCATCGATCGTAAAGTTCGTGAGGTAGTCCCCGTTCTGGTCCCAGACGTGGCTCAAATTGTAGCCCAAGTCGGAGCTGAGCTGGGGGAACTCCTCAAAGTTCCCAACCACGTGCCCCACGCTCGATGAACCAGAGCCGTTGGCGTAGACGACGGGCCCCTCTCCAAACTCCGGGTAGGCTAAGGGGCAGGCCCTTATGGAGCGCTGGTACCTACCACCGGTCATGGCGGAGAATATTGGATCCTCAAGATCCCTGATGTCAACAGTGGAGTAGACGTAACCGCCGTTTGAGGGTATCGGGCCCGAGTAAACGATTTTCCCGAGCCTGTCGGATATTCTGATGTGAGGAATGCGGCCCTTTACGACCACAGTAAATGCATCGAGCGGGGCAACGCGTATCTCCATCGAGTCCACTATCTCGTTCAGCGACGGGGAAACCTCGTACCCCTGCTCGGCGAGCATTTTGGTGACGTTGGACAGCCATACCGTCAGCGTCTGCTTCCCCATAACCCGTTCAATGTCATAACCGGTTATTGAGGAAGAGGTGCCGCTGAGCATTAGGTCGCGGATGGTGTTGTTGGCCATATAGGAGGGGCTTATGAACCTCCCGGTGACGGAAACGTAGTCAACGGTTGCCACAACGGCCCTCTTGCCGGATAGCTCCAATGCCTTCTGAAACTCAAGGTTGAGGAAGGAAACGACATCGTAGGTTCTCTCAACGTGGGTTCTCTCGCTCTGTGCGGTGATCACCTGGTTCGAGACGTTCTCATAGGTGGCCATCAGAAGCAACAGGGGTATCAGGAGGATCAGAACGGAAGCGTTCAGAAGGAAGCCCCTCCTCTTCATGGTTTTTCCCTCCAAACACGGAGTGTAATCTGTATCGGCTTGAAGAGGCCGGGGATGTTGCCCATTGATGCTGTCTCTATCTTCACTCCCTCGGGAAGGTCAACGTCTATTGGGTTCTGCTGGGAACCATCGTACGGGACAACCCTCCACTCATCTGGGTTTTTGTCATCGATGTAGTTTAAGTTGTTGAAGAGGCGGAGGATCGCGTCATCTACGGCATATCTCGCGGGATTAAGGTCGTCGACGGATAAAGGTTTGTAAGGGGGATCCCCAACGAGGATGTCCCTCTCGTAGGTGTTCGTTCCGTCAGAGTAATAGTACGTGAGATTGTAGCCTCTGTAAGTCGGATAACCCTGGAGTATGTATGGAAAAACGTCTCCATAACCCGCGTAGGCCTCGATGAAGTACTTAATGATCCCCCTCGTCACCTGATACCTGAAGGACGTCCCTCCATTGTCCACCCCGGTTTCAAGCTCGGCTTTAAACGTGTTTGAACCCGGTCTCATCATCCAGGGATAGATCTTGGAATACGCAATCCTTAGTGCGTAAACTCCATTGGGGCCACTGTAGAAGGTGTTCCCATTCTCCTCCAAATATTGCGTGGTCGAGCCGGCAAAGCAGTACCCAACCCACAAGTCAGCGTACCAGGGAATGGCCTTTGATGGAAGGGTATACTGAATCGTCATTGTCTTGTAGGTGTTCCCACCACAGTGGTATCCAGTGTACCCGCTGTACGTTGGCGTATCATAGCCTATTGGGATGGACAGGGGAATGCTGTACCGTGTAATGACGGTCCTTGGTATGTAAGAGATCTGGACGTAGGAATCGGGGTAGCCGTATAAAACCCTCTCCCTCTCCCCACCGCAATCGCTGGCGGGGCAGGAATAAGAGTAGTAGCTCGCCCCCCCATAGTGGAACTGGTCATCGGAGGTGTAGTATTTCGCATCTATAGCCACAACGAAATCAAAGACCATTTTTGACAGGTTCTCATAGCTCACCCCAATTGACGCGAGGGCGTTTTCGATCTCCGAGTTTGTAAACTCAACAGTCTGGACTGAGTTTGGATCCACGGTCTTTTCAAGGAGAAGATAAAGGTTGGCCCCCAGCCCGTAGTACAGGCGCACCACTTGAGCCCCCTTGACCTTAAAGACCATGTTTATCCCAGTTATATTGCCGGGCACGAAGTTCTCGAAAAGGTAAATGAAACCGGTATATTGAGACGTCACATTGTAGGCCTTTATAAGGCCCGGGTTGCCCGCGCGAAGACTGTTGCTTTTGTATTTGACATATACCGTCGTTCCACTGCCAATACCGATTGTGTAGCGATAGTAGCTCCCGTAGTAAGCTGAATCATGGAAGTACATCCTTATAACGTTCTTACCGGGTACGAGGTAGTCCTTTATGTCTGGAGCGTTCGGTTCCGTGCCACTTAAAGCCACGTGTTTGCCGTTTATATAAACATCCTCCTGCTCCAGGAACCTGTGCACGAAGTTGCCATTCGCCTCATATATGTCCTTCTGGCTATCTGTGGGTATGTTGATCGTGCTGATAACGTCGAGGGAGTTGCTGTATCCACTACTGGAAAAACCTCCGGCGAGAACCCTCATCCACCCAAACAGGTCGCTCCTCACAAACGCAGCCCTCGTCAAATAGGCCCTCGCCATGTAGCCCCTCGGCGTCTGGTTGTAGGCGTAGCCGCTCATGATGAGGGTCGCCGGGGAAACGTCAGACGCCTTTGAATAGCTTCCACTGGCCCGCGTCAGGTAGGGGCTTGTGTAGTTGTTTATGAGCAGCTGATAGTTGTAGCCCTGCAGGGTTCTGTTCAGTATGTAACCGAGGATTATTTCAGCCTTGTGCCTGAGGTCGAGAGTCGGGTATATCGGCCCCGTCGCCCAGTAGGTCGAGACTATGTCGAGCGGATCCATCTCGGGGCTCACGAGACCGCCCACAAGAACGCCGCTTTCGGTCCAGTTCTTTATCACACCCGCCGGGACTATCTGATTGAGGGGGACTGTCCTAAGGGTTAGGAGGGTGTTCTCGGCCAGGTATTTGTTCTGGGAGCGCATGTACGTTGAGTAAACATTCCCCTGGTTCATAATGCCCACTATGCTCGTCGCGAAGAGCGTAACGAGCAGGAGCGACAGGAGAGCATCGAGCGTGAACACGAATCCCCTCCTCATGAGTCATCCCACACCTTAAGCTGTATCAAAACCTGCTCAAACTTTGGCTTCAGGAACCACTCAAGGCTTGGAAACAGCTGAATGTCCACGTCTTTTCTGCGCCATCCCGAGAGCGAGTAAAGCCAGATCCCTATGGTGTCTCCACTCTGGGGTGAACCGAAGACATTTTTTAAGGGTACTACAATCGAGTCCCCCCTCCCCTGGTACCTCCTTATCTCCCCGCCCAACACGGTTATACCCCAGAGGGCACCGCTGTCATCCCTGTAAATCAAGAGCCCCCCTTCACTGCTCCCAGAGAGAACGAACATGGTCATGTTTCCAGCGGTTGAAGGAACCGTTACGTTCATGTAGGCCCCTGGAGGCAGACTCCCCGAGAGGACGCCGTAGATCATCGGCTCTTCGCTTGAAGGCCCAGAGGAGAGGTTGTAGGCAAGCCTGCTTATCACACCCATCCTCATTTCGGGCTCTATCCAGGGAGACCTTCCCATCGACGCGTTTATCACGCCCCAATCGGTAACAACACTGCCGTTTACCACCGCAAAGCGATAGGTGGGACTGTTGTTCTGAAGGAGAACCGTGGGAAAGATATAGGTGGAGTTAAAGACAGGGGTCGTGTTGTCGTAGGCCGAGACGGTTACAACGACGTTCCCCTGTCCGGTGAACTTGAAAGTATAGGGGCAGGAGCCGCCGCCGTAGTTTACCTGGAAGTTGCTGGCATCTGGCCCGGTTATGCGGATTACGACCCTTGCCCCACTCGGTATGCTGTATGTCTCAACGTACTGTCCCAGTTCAGCCGTCAGCGTTACATCCTCCGCGAGAACGAACTGGAGAAGATCCCCGTCCTGAAGGGTTATTGCATTACCTGAGATGAGGGTACACATTTCATCGTTGGTGTACACATTTCCATTCCTCTCAAGCTGGACCCACGTCACTGTAAAGGGGTTGTTGCCGTTTCCGCTGGTTATCTCAAAGTTGATCCCATTACCGTTCGGATTGGCAAAGGTCTCGTTCTGGAGGTACACCTTAGGGAAGCGCCCGCTTATTGAAACGCGGAACCTTGAGAGATAAATTGAAAGAAGGAAGTCCTTCCCGCCCGACTCATTGAGCAGGGCCCTCACAACCCCCGCAGGGTTCTCACCAAGGGCCACGATCTTCTCATAACTCATGGAGTAGATGCTTGAGGGATCCCTCAAGCCCACTACCTTAGCAGACGACGGGTTGAGCTCCCAGTCCACGGGCTCCCCTGGGCTCTTCATAAGGACGTCGAGCATGTTGTCAGCTATGTTGGCCCTCTCGTACCAGCCGAGGGTCGATGCTATCTCGTCCTTGAGGGCGGTCGACGTGTTCACCACCGCCGCGAAGACGAACATCATGACTATCAGCGAAATGAGCGCATCGAGTGAGAGCAGCTGACCCCTTCTCATCCCCTGACCGCCTCCACTGTGACGTTGAAGCTCACACGCCCGTATTTCAGGAGGCCGTTTTCACTTATCACGCCGTTTTTTGATTTGAGCTCACCGACTATGAAGGCCGCCACGGCCTTCTCCAGGGAGCCCCCATCGACGGGTCCCCTGTATTCCAAGACCACCCTGACGTTCATCAACCCGCTGGCTCTCTCCTCGCCGACGCCCTTCACGATACAGCCCGGAGAGGTGTAGTTGAGGGCTTTTATCAGGGAGTTTAGCGGGGCGTATTCCGGCCCTTCCTCCACCACACCGGTGTTTATGTAGGAGCAGGCCGTCGAGGCGGCGCCCTTCACCTGCATGAGAATGAAAGCCCTGTCGTTGTTCCCGAGGTAGTAGGGGGTTATTACAGCTGCCCCCAGGAGGATTATGCCAGTTATGAAGAGGACCTCTATGGCGGTCTGGGCCTTACTCAAGCTCAACATACGTCCTCCCCTCAGCGGCGTTGTAAACCGCGGTTACGTTGAAGCTACTCCTCTTCTCATCCAGGGTCACCGAGGTTGTCGTGTAAACGGGCACCTGGAGCCTCTGAACCACGAGGTACCTCCTTCCGGAGAGCACAGCCTCCACCGTTACCGAGTTGGAGCTGGAGTTGAGGGTGATCGAGATGCTGTCGCCTTTTCCGAGCTCTATGGGACAGTCCTTAACCACAGTGAAGCCGCCCCCGATGCTGTAGACCTTCGTAACCGTGTCCCTGAGGTCAACGGCGAACGCCTTGAGCCTCGCGGTCTTGTCTATGGTGTTGGCCGTTGAGAGCTCGCCGTTTGCGAGGGAGACCGCGCCGGCTACCGTAACGCTGATGAGCATGAACGCTATCATGAAGTCAAAGGTTATCTGGCCCCCCCGCCTCATCTCACCCACCCGGGTTGATGTTTATCCTGATCTCCCCGGAGCTCTGGTTGAAGAGCCACCTGTCGGGAAGGTCAGGGTTCCACTCCACGACCACAGTGAGCACCGGCGGAAGGCCCTCGGGTGGAAGCACGAGGCCGTAGAAGGTGTAAGCGGTCCCGTTTATGTTCAGCGTGGCGCTCGTGCCCCAAACGCTTGAGTTCCCTAAGAGATCCTTCTGGTAGAAGCACTCGGCCCAGAACACAGTCTTTCCGCCACCCGAGAGAACTGCGTTCGTTGCTCCCGTTCCATTGATAACGGTCACGTAGGTTCCGTTGGCATCGTTATAGGGCCCGTAGGTTATGAAGATCCTCGGGTCGGTCACCCCAAGGCCCTTCTCCAGGTAGTAGGGCTGCCGCAGGTAGGTGAGCCTTACACGGAGCGTGCTTTTGGAGCCCGGGCCCTGGGCGTAGGTCTGGTCTATGGCGTTTGATATCGAGCTCGCTAAGTTCTTCTCCTCAAGTGCTATCTGCATCGAGAGGGTGCCCTGGGAGGGCGAGCCCTGCCTGAATGTTGTGTTGTTGAAGGAGTAAACTAACAAGATGAGCATTATCCCGAACACGAACATGAATTCGAGGGAAGACTGGCCCCTCCTCATTCCTACCCCTTAAACAACTTAAGGACGGATACCTATTTAACGCTTACTCACCAGAATTTGGGGGGTTGTCCTGCATTTTTGCCGGGTTCTAAGCTGACCACGGCAAAGTTCTCCCTGCCGAACCGCAGTATGGAAACCCCGAAGTAATCGTCGTTGAAGAGTTTGAACCTGTATTCCTCCGGGTTGAGGTTGTAGTCCTCTATGAGGGCCCGCATCTCGTCTATGAAGAACTGGGTGAGCTGGTGGTAGATTAGATCCCTCCTCTCACCCGCCCAGTCCCTGACCCAGATCCACAGGGGGAGAACCGAGAGGCCGACGGGAATAAGGTACGCCTTAGAGAGCAGGCCGACCAAAACAAAGCCAAGGGAGAAAAGGGCTATCCCCGAGTAGAGGAAGCGCTCGGTCATCCTGATGCGCCTGAGCTCACCGACCTTTTCCTCCCAGATGTCCAGGAGGGCAGGGTTGTAGAAGTCGAAGGCGGTGTGCCTCTTCCCCTTCCGTATCCTCTCCCTTATGAGGTCGTCCCAGTCGTCCAGGTAGTAGACGGTGAAGCCCTTTCTCTGGGCCCTCTCAGCGTCTATGGAGGAAATTATCCGCCTGATGTCCTCGGCGCTCTCCTTGGCTATGTGCGAGTAAACCTCCCTCTCGTCCAGTTCGAGGGCGACCTCAACCGAGTCCCTAACGGCCTCAGTCATTCACCTCTGCCCCCGGGTAGAGGTCATCAAAATCCGGCAATCCCGTGAGGAGCTCCCTCTTCTTTTCCTCAGCCTCGGCCTTGGCCTTCATAAAGGACTTGGCGTAGCCCTTCGCAGTCAGTATTATCTCCTCAATGCTCCTGCTCTCGTAGATGCCGCTCAAAAGCGTTACGACCTCAACATCACGGGTTCTCGAATCCGGATAGAACCCCCTGAATATCTGCTTACCCTTTATCCTGCCGGTTAGCTCGTCGAGGGCCTCGAATATCTCCTTGGCCTTCAGAACCTCCGGCGGCCCGTGGATCGCAACGAG